>CAUJJV010000019.1 GCA_963205375.1 Pseudomonadota bacterium | reverse complement strand
ACCCACCAAATCGACTTCCAGGCCTGCTTGCGCAATGCGCTCTCTGGCCAGTGGATGCAATTGCAAGGCGGGATCCAGTCCAGTAATGCGGGTGACGCGCGTTTTGTCGTAATGGCGCATATTGAGCCCAGTCCCGATGCCTACCTCCAGAACTCGCCCGCGGGCCAATGGAACAATGCGTTGGCGCATGCGTGAAATCATGGGCATGCCACACGCCGTATCCAGGGCAGTGGGCAGGATGTGGCGGTCGTACCAGGATGCAGACATGGTGCTCTTCGGGCTGGTTGTTTGCGCTATTGTGGCCTGCGGCGCCTGGTGCGACGGCGAGGCGGTACAGTAGCCCCCATGAATACCTTACTGCCCTTGCGGCTCCTCGTGGCCCCTGACAAGAATGACCCCACTCCGCTGATTTTGTACCACGGACGCAGCTGTCCGGATGGATTCGCTGCCGCGCTCGCGGCGCGCCTGTATTACGGCGATGCCGTGGAATGCCTGGGGCTGGACCACGGGGATATCAAGACTGTGGATGACTTGCCGCCTTTACAGGGCAGGGCTGTGTACATCCTCGACTTCTCGTTCGATGCCCCGATTCTGAAAGACATTGAGCAGCGCGCTGCCAAGCTGGTCCTGTTGGATCACCACAAGAGTGCTGCCGAGAAACTGACCGGTTTTGCCTGTCGTTGTGGTGTGGTGCATTTCGACATGGGTAAATCTGGTGCCCGACTGGCCTGGGAGTTTTTTCATCCGGACGCTACCTTGCCAGACTTGGTTCGGTATGTCGAAGACCGCGATATTTGGGCCTGGAAATACCCTGAGAGTCCCGCGTTTCTGGCTGCGCTGGATATGGAGCCTTTTGATTTTTTCCGGTGGGCGCAGATTGCTGCATTCACACGTTCTGAGCTGGAAGCCTTCATGGCCCGTGGGCAAGCCATGGATGAGAAATTTACCAAGCTGGCAGCAGACCTTGCAGAAGGGGCGCAGCCCGTTGCCTTCAATGGGCAGCAGGGGCTGATGGTGAACGCACCCGGGGTCTTTCATAGCCTGGTTGGTGATCTGCTTTCCAGGAAAAGCGGAACCTTTGCCCTCATGTGGAATGCGGGCAAAGGTGGAGTGATCAAGGTAGGGCTGCGTTCGCAGCGTGGGTTTGACTGCATTCCCTTGGCCGAAAGCATGGGTGGAGGAGGCCATCCACAGGCTTGCGGATTCAAGTTGCCTGCAGAACGTTTGCCCGACTTGCTGGTTGGACGGCTGGAAGCCCAGTAGTTGCCATTCGCGCAAAAGCAGGAAATGGCGGGTATTTCTCTGTCATATGCAACATGTAAGATTTTGTAGCTGACCCTACACTGGTCGCGACTTTGCCAATCTGGGGGCTCCATGGAAATTCCAATTCTTACTTCAACAGCGACATCCCATCGTGAGGGGCTTCCTTTCGTGGTTCAGTTGGCATCGCGAGTTGACATGAATGAGGTGGCGGCGTTCCGCTCGGCATCCTACGGGAAGCATTTGCCAGCCCTAGGTGCAGCTCTCCAGCAGCCAGAGTCTTCTGACTATGAATTGGGGTGTGAAGTTTTGGTCGCACGTTCCAAGCTGGATGGCAGCCTTCTTGGCACTATGCGAATTCATACAAACGTGTTCAAGTATTTGCCATTGCAGGCCTCGATCCGGTTGCCCGAACGTTTTATCAATACACGGATGGTGGAGACAACGCGTTTGTGTATCAAGGGAAGCCCCAATGCCTCATTAGTCCGAACAGCTTTGTTCAAAGCACAGTTCCATTACTGTCTCATGCAGAAGGTGGACTGGATGATCGCTGCAGGCCGTCGTCCTGTTGACAGAATCTACGAGAGTTTGCGTTTCACAGATGTTGCCGAGCCCAATGAGTTCTATCCCATGGCACACGCGGCTGGCATGCCTCATCGGGTGATGTGTCTTTCGCCGAATGAAGCGTTGCAGATGTGGAGTAAGGAGCATTCCCTGTATCAGTTCATCATGGTCACACAGCATCCTGATATCGACATATCCGCTGCAACCAGACTGAACTTTCCGTGGGCGTGTCCGGACCCCGAAATCGATCCTGATAGCGGACTGGCTCCACTGAGCGACTTCACTCCCATCAGCCGGTTTGCCGATCTCACCACCGTCGACATTGATCTTTCAGCCCCTTTTCAGTAAGGCGTCAATGCGCAGTACTTGGCACGATCTCATCAAAAAGTGACATCGTGCTGGAGGACTTGGATTGAAGTCCCGTCATGAACTCCAGTATGTCAGGGTCTTCAATGAAGTCTGCGCTTGATTGGGCTGAAAGTATTCTTTCAGGCATCACTGGCTCGCTGATGGCATAGCCTTGCGCGTAATCGATTCCTGCATTGGAGAGTGCTTTGATGGTTGCCAGGTCTTCTGCGTACTCACCAATAGATTTCATCCCGAGGCTGCTGACCAGTCCCCCAATGGCTTCAATGATGGCCAACCCTGGCGTGCTGCGCGTGGCGTCCTTCACAAGAGAGCCATCCAGTTTCAACGCATCCACGGAGAGGCTTTTGAGATAGCCAAATGATGAGTAGCCGGCTCCGAAATCATCAATGGCAACCTTTGCGCCCAGCGAGCGCACCCGGTCAATGAAACGTTGAACGTTACGAATGTCGGTCAGCGCCACGGACTCGGTAATCTCAATGCAGATCAATGGCAGGACGGAGGGGTGTTTGGTAAGCGTTTCAAACAGTTCATCTGTGAATGCTTCATCATTCAGCGACCCCCCCGATACATTGATGCTGACAAAGCGGGTGTTTGTCAAAGCTCCAGCGTTGATCTCCAGCCACTCGATGGCGGTGGAAACGACCCAGCGATCGATGATGGCAGTCTTGCCGTGCATTTCAGCGGCTTCGATGATGATCCCGGCCGGAATGATCCCGCCATCGGATTTGCGCATTCGCAGCAAAATTTCAAAGTTCAGGGAATCAAAAGGTTGCGTCAGGGAAATCTCCGGCTGCATGACCAGGAAAAGGCCGTCAGGTACCTCTCCGCGTTCGAGGTAGGTAATGACTTCCAGTTCCTGTTTGTGGTGCAGAAAGAAACTATCATCCGACTCCATCACGACAAGCCGCTGTGTCGTTCGCTTTTTCGCCAGACGACACAAGGTGTCTGCCGCGGAAATAACCTCCTTGAGTGGCGCATTCTCAAATCGTGCGGTTCCCACCAGACCCGCTGACACGTTCAGCGTGAAGCGCTGCCGCCCCACCTGGTAGGGTTGTGCGGCAATCAGATGCACGATGGCTTCGCAACAGACGGTAGCTTGTGCCACGGTGGAGTCATGAAACGCGATTACAAATTCGTCACCACCCACCCGCGACAACATATCCTTCTGACCAATGGCACTTTTCATGCGCTCACTCACACGTTTGAGTACTTTGTCCCCGGCAGAGTGACCATACAGATCATTGATCAGTTTGAACCTGTCGAGGTCAAAATACGCCAGCGCTGAGGGGGGCCGTGCGAGGCGGCCTAACGTGCGTGAAATGCCGCGCAAATTCAGGCAGTCAGTGAGTGGGTCATGGTTGGCCAGGTACTCCAGCCGTTCGGTTGCCACAAAACGCTCGGTGATGTCCTGCAAGGTGCATTCAATGATGGTTCCATCCACCGTAGATGCCTTGATGGCGAACCACCGATCTGTTTTTTTCTGGGCATCATGAACCTTGCTGTTCAACTCGACGGACCGCGACTTGCTGCCAGACAGACTCATCAAATCGGTTGTTACCCGTGCATCGAATATCTGCGAAATACGGGAGGGCGCATGGGGGCTGATACTTTGAACCATATGCTGAAACGCGGGGTTCGCTTTCAGGATGGTTTCTTGCAAATCCACAGAGAACAGCCCAATCGGAGAGTCTTCGTAGGCGGCCTTGAGTGTGCGTTGGGCTTCGAGCTTTTCCCGACGGTCGACCCGCATATGTTCCGCCACGGCTGCGGAAACCAGCAGGGCGGACGCTATCGCTGCAGTGACACTATTGAGCCCACTGGCCAGCAACTGCTCGCCCGTAAATGCGGCAATGACCTCACTAAAGCCTGCCAACAGTGTGATGACGATGGATGCTGAGTACCAGAGTGCCACCCGTGATCGGGCCAACCTCAGAATCTTGTAAAGGTAGTAGAGGCCTACAGCAACACCCAGTGCTACACAGAACCAGAGCACCACGAGAATCTTCTCGAACGACACAAAGAAACAAGCCAGAGTGAGGGCCATTGTCGCGCTCTGTGCAGCGGTGAGCGCAACCCTGGCTTTGATATCCGCCAGCTCTTCCCGAAAAAGCAAGCTGAACATCGCAGTGGTCACGGCTGCATACATGCATACAGTCCACTTTCTGGCTTCAATCAGCAGTGTGGGATTCAATACATATCCAAATAACTGGAAATCGGTACCAGCCGAGATCGCTGCCATGCGCATATTCAGAAGCAACCAGCCTACAAAGGCCAGATACAACCAACTCCGGGTAACTATGGCTGTGATCAGCATCGTGACAGCCAATATGCCCACGCTTGCTTCAATCAGGGTGCCGGTCTCCTGGTGAACCTGCTGTGCCGCGTTCAGGGTGTCCGGTCTCCATACACTGGCTGAAATCTGGGCAGGTCCGCGAAACGTTCCGCGGCAGAACAATTTAGCAACTTGCTCAGAAGCAGTGGAGAGGACTGCGAAGCCAGCGCCACTGCTGAAGAATCTCCCATGGGCAGACACGCGGTCTGCTGCACCCAGCATGACGCCACTTTCCTGATCCCAGCAAGTCAGACTTGTGGCGTGGCGTGATGGAAAGTAAATTGCCATCGGAGCTTGTCTTGCGTCAGAGGGCAGTTCCAGTCCAAACCAGAAGTTGTGCTTTGACAGATGTGTATCGTGAGAAGCGCTGGTTGATTGTGCGTTCACGCGTGTCAAAATTTCCTGGCGAGTTAGTGTGGCATCGTTGTCGGCTTGTTCCCAAACTCTGACAGGAATGGTGGTGCCAGCGGGAGACACAAAATGTGTCATCTGCCAGATCAGCACGAATGCAGATATGGCGATGAGGATAGCGGGAAAGACAAGCGCCCCCAGCCTGTTGAGCAAGGTCTGAATGACATGTTGCAGTTGCGCAAATCGATCAGATTTCATAATTGATATTTATCGGGCTGACTTCGCGCACCTACCTTGGCGCGTAACCCCAAATCGCCGCACACAGATTCAGAAACTCCCGCACGGCTCCAACGCCTTTTTGTGATTCGATTAACCAGCGCATCCTATCGCAATACGGGGGTAGGCAACAGCTGGCGCTCGCTTGCTGTTGCTATTGCCTGCAGCGCGTCTTCCCGCCAGAACTCCACCGCAGCGTAGTAGCTTTCCCAGACACAGCCGTTGCACCCGCGACCGCAGCAGGTGGTGGGTTCGGGTGGCAGTGTCCGCAATACCAGACCCAGTGCTGTGGCGCTGCCATGCAAAGCGGCCAACGCAGACTTTGCTGCTTCTGGTGGTAATGGCTCCTGAGCTGATGTCATGAGAAGATTTTAGGGGTTGGCCCCCGCCAACATTGCACAGATAGCTATGGAAACCATAGCAAACTGCAGCACAATCGGGAAAATATCACGAAAACAGTGCACATGAACTATCTGCTCATCAAACAACTGCACATCACCTGCGCCGTTATCAGCGGCAGCTTATTTGTGTTGCGCGGCATGTGGATGCTTCTCAGGCCGGAGCTTCTGCAGCGCCGCTGGGTCCGTGTGGTTCCTCATGTGGTGGACACCCTGCTGTTGGGCAGTGCGTTGACCATGGTGACCCTGAGTGGTCAGTACCCGTTCGTATTGCCATGGCTTACTGCCAAGGTCGTGGCTTTGCTGGTGTATATCGTGCTGGGGGCGGTCGCGCTCAAGCGTGGCAAGACGCGCGCTGTGCGTAGCATGGCACTGGTGGGCGCCATCCTGGTTTTTGGCTACATCGTGGCGGTGGCCCTGACGCGGCTGGTGGTTCCGCTGTCCTGGTAAGTCCGCTGTTGCGCCATTTCTGGCCATTGGCGATAGCGCAGGGGGCAGGCGCTTGCTGTTCTGGCGGCCCAACGCATTCTGGCCGGGCAAGAGTTGATCAGGGCTTGGTGGCCCGCAGCCCCTGCACGAGTGCACCCAGTGCGATGCCACCTAGCGCCCACAGCAGGTCCCAGTTGCCAGTGCCCAGGCCTGCTATGGCCGGACCCGGGCACACGCCACACAGTCCCCAGCCGATGCCGAAAATGGCTGCACCCATGGCTGTATCGCGGTTCCAGTCGCTGGGGTGTGCGTGGAAATGGTCGTCGAACAGCGGGTGCTGCATCACACGGGGAGCCAGCGTGTAGGTGATCAACACCACCATGACGGCTCCGCCCATCACCAGCATCAGGCCAAAGTCCTGAAAACGCAGAAAGCTCAGTACGACTTCAGGCCGGATCATGGTCGCATACGACAGGCCAAAGCCAAATAATGCGCCGGCCACCAGAGTGGATAGCATCCGTGCGGCGTTCATGCCAGCCACCTTGCCGCCATATTGGCAGTCAGAAACGCGGTAGCCATGAAGGTCAACACCGCCATCAATGAGGGCAATTGCATCGAACCCAGGCCGCAGATGCCGTGGCCGGATGTGCAGCCATTGCCCAGCCGGGCACCATAGCCCACGAAAAATCCTCCGACTGCCAGTTGCCATACCGGAACGGTCGTCGCCTGGTTGGTTCCACCCGCAAAACCCATCCACCAGATTAACGCACCCAGAATCAGCCCTGCCGCATACACCAGCCGCCAGTTGCGTGAATCCACAAACCGCGCCTGCTGGAAAAAGGGGCGCTGCACCACATAAGACCAGGTGCTGGAAAACACTGTGCTCATGCCACCGATGCGGCCAGTCAGAACAAACAACAGGGCCGTGCCGGTGCCAACGAGCAGGCCACCCAGGAGATAGTGCTGCCAACCCAGCGGAAAAAGGGAAAGGGTGAGATTCATGGGGTCAGATTATCCGTGGGGCGGCGAAACACCAGCATCAGGTTGTTCGCGGGCATTTCGTGGCGGGCCAGCATCTGTAGCCCGGCAGCATTCGCCTCTCGTTCCACATCCTCGCGGCGCCGTATGCCCCAGCTGGGATCGTGTGCGCGCAGACTCTGGTCAAACGCCACATTGCTGGGCGTTGGGGGTACGCCATCTTCGAAATACGGACCGTAGGTGACCAGCAACCCGCCCGGCTGCAGAAGACTGGCGCTGCTCTGCATCAGCGCGGCACAACTGGCCCAGGGTGCAATGTGCAGCATGTTGATGCACAGCACCAGGTCGAACCTCTCTTCCTGCAATGGCCAGGGTTGAGTCAGCACATCCAGCTCGACAGCGACCTGGACGTTTTCCAGGTCCGCCTCATTGGCGCGCATTTCAATGTTGTAGAGCGCGCCACGGTGCATGTCAGTGGGCTGCCAGGTCCATTGCGGCAGTTGCCGGGCAAACCAGACCACATGCTGGCCGGTGCCGGAGGCAATCTCCAGTGCGCTGCCTTGCTCTGGCAGGTAGGTACGCAGCACGTCCAGGATGGGCTGTTTGTTGCGTTCGGCAGAGGGGCTGAAGTCGGGTGACGCCATAC
>CAUJJV010000018.1 GCA_963205375.1 Pseudomonadota bacterium | reverse complement strand
CGGATGTCGGGGTTGGTCATGCGGTCGATTTCGCGCGCGGCGATGAACTGCCCCAGGCGCTCGTTGAGCTGGTTCATGATGAAGCGGTTGAAGGCGATGGAGTGGTCCAGCAGCCAGTGGAAGGTGTCCACATGCAGGCCGGCCACCATACTTTTGCGCAGCGCCTGGATGTTGTAGCGGTAGACCTCGCGTTTGAGGGCGGTGCCTTCGCCAAACCAGCCACCGGGCGGAACGCCGGTGAAGGTCATGGTTTGCCCCTGGGCGTTGTCCGAGCTCATCTTGAGTAGGCCGTCCACCACGCCAAACCAGTAGGTGACGGGCCGACCCATGCGGCAGACAAAGTCGCCTGGGGCGGCCTGGGCAATCTTCAAATCTTCTTCGGCGCGTTTGCGCTCATCGGGTGCGAGCAAGGGGAACCAGGGGATGGCTTCCAGCTCGGCCTCGGTCAGGGGGCGGCGGCGCTGGTGTAGCGGGTTTTCACGTGCCATGAGGGGTATGCGCTCCGGGTTTGTAAGTCTGGATTCAGTGAAGGGAAAACACCTAGGAAGAATTGCCTTGATTGTCGTCCAAACGACAGCTTGACGTCAAACCATCGTCCCATAATCGCTCCACATTACAGCCCGTGTTCCGTTGTGCGGAGTGCGGCGAGGTAACCGGTTTCAGCGACAAGAGACATGCAAAGAGGCATCCGAATGCAAACGACTTTTCCGCAACTACTACTGCAGCACGCCAGCAGTCGCCCCACGGCTGCGGCCATGCGCGAGAAGGAATACGGGATCTGGCAATCACTGACCTGGGCCGATCTGGCCACCATGGTCGAGCACCTGGCCGCAGGCCTGCACCAGGCCGGTCTGCGCCGCGGTGAGCATATGGTGGTGGTGGGCGCCAACCGCCCCCGGCTGTATGCCACCATGCTGGCGGTGCAGTCGCTGGGCGCGATTCCGATTCCGTTGTACCAGGACGCTGTGGCGGCCGAGTGCGTGTTCCCCATCAACAATGCGGAAGTGCGTTTCGCCTTTGCCGAAGACCAGGAGCAGGTCGACAAGTTGCTGGAGATTCGCGAAAGCTGCCCGCAGCTGCAGCACGTCTTTTTCGATGACCCGCGTGGTCTGCGCAACTACGACGAGCCCGGACTGGCGGCCATGGATGAGCTGCAGGCTGCCGGCAAGGCTTTTGCTGCCATCCACACCGACTTCTTCAAGGAAGAAGTGGCCCGGATTGTCCCCACCGATGTGGCAGCCATGTTCTTCACGTCCGGTACCACCGGCAATCCCAAGGGCGTGGTGCACACCCATGACTCGCTGCTCAACCGTGCCCGCGCCGGTGCAGACTTTGACAAGCTCACCAGCAGCGAAGAGGTGCTGGCCTACCTGCCGCCGGCCTGGATTGGCCAGAATATCTTCAGCTATGCACAGTGGCTGTCGTGCGGCTATGTGGTGAACTGCCCTGAGAGCAGCGCCACGGCCACCATCGATCTCAAAGAAATTGGCCCAACCTATTACTTTGCACCGCCCCGGGTATTCGAAGGCCTGCTCACCAGCGTGATGATCCGCATGGAAGACGCGGGCACGCTCAAGCGCGGCATGTTCCATTTCTTCATGGCTGTGGCCAAGCGCTGCGGCCCCGCGCTCATGGATGGCAAGGAAGTGTCTTTCACCGACCGTCTGCTGTATGCGCTGGGCAACCTCATGGTGTACGGCCCGCTGCGCAACAACCTGGGCATGAGCCGGGTGCGTGTGGCCTATACCGCCGGCGAGGCCATTGGCCCGGACCTGTTTACCTTCTACCGCTCCATTGGTGTCAACATCAAGCAGTTGTACGGCTCGACCGAGACCGCCGTGTTCGTGTGCCTGCAGCCGGACAACGAAGCCCGTGCCGACACGGTGGGCGTGCCCTGCGAGGGTGTGGAAATCAAGGTGGCCGACAACGGCGAAATTCTGGTCAAGTCGCCCGGCCTGCTCAAGGAGTACTACAAGAACCCGGCGGCCACGGCTGAAGTGCTGACGGCCGAAGGCTGGTACCACACCAGCGACGCCGGCTTTATCGACGCGCATGGTCACCTCAAGATCATCGACCGCGTGAAAGACGTGGGTCGTATCAAGGGCGGTGCCAACGACGGCGCCATGTTTGCCCCCAAGTATGTGGAGAACAAGCTCAAGTTCTTCCAGCACATCAAGGAAGTGGTGGCCTACGGTGACGGACGCGACCGCGTGTGCGTGATGATCAATATCGACTTTGACGCCGTGGGCAACTGGGCCGAGCGTCGCAACCTGCCGTATGCCGGATACACCGATCTGGCACAAAAAACACAGGTCTACCAGCTCATCAAGGAGTGCGTGGAAAAGGTCAATGCCGATCTGGCCGAGGACACTTTGCTGGCAGGCAGCCAGGTCAGCCGATTCCTGGTATTGCACAAGGAGCTGGACGCCGACGATGGCGAGCTCACCCGGACCAACAAGGTGCGCCGCGGCTTCATCGCCGAAAAATACCAGCCGCTGGTGGACGCCCTGTACAGCGACTTGACAAGCCAGTACATCGAAACCGTTGTCAAGTTCGAGGATGGCCGCACCGGCAAGGTCAGCGCCACCCTGCGCATCGACGACGCCAAGACATTCGCGCCCGCCAAGGCCGCAGCCTGAGAGATGCACGCACCATGAGCAAGAAAAAAATCGGCGACGTCATCCTGGACGTCAAGAACATTTCCCTGGGTTTTGGCGGCGTCAAGGCGCTGACCGATATCTCCTTCAACGTCAAAGAGCACGAGATCCGCGCCATCATTGGCCCCAATGGTGCCGGCAAGAGCTCCATGCTCAACTGCATCAATGGCGTCTACACACCGCAGCAGGGTTCCATCACCTTCCGGGGGCAGGAGTTCAAGCACATGGACAGCCACCAGGTGGCCACCATGGGCATTGGCCGCACCTTCCAGAACCTGGCGTTGTTCAAGGGTATGAGCGTGCTGGACAACATCATGTCCGGCCGCAACCTCAAGATCAAGAGCAATATCCTGATGCAGGCCTTGCGCATCGGCCCGGCCGAACGTGAAGAAATCATGCACCGCGAAGCGGTGGAGCGCATCATCGACTTTCTGGAAATCCAGGCCTACCGCAAAACGCCTGTGGGGCAGTTGCCCTACGGCCTGCAAAAGCGTGTGGACCTGGGTCGCGCACTGGCCATGGAGCCGCAGGTGCTGCTGCTCGACGAGCCCATGGCCGGTATGAATGTGGAAGAAAAGCAGGACATGTGCCGCTTTGTACTCGACGTGAATGACGAGTTCGGAACCACGGTGGTGCTGATCGAGCACGACATGGGGGTGGTGATGGATATCTCCGACCGCGTGGTGGTGCTGGACTACGGCAAGAAGATTGGCGATGGCACCCCCGACGAAGTGCGCAACAACGAAGACGTGATCAGTGCCTACCTCGGCACGAGCCACTAAGGAAACACGACATGGCATTCTTTCTGGAAACACTTTTGGGCGGCCTGATGGCCGGCATGCTGTATTCGCTGGTGGCACTGGGCTTTGTTCTGATCTTCAAGGCCTCTGGCGTGTTCAACTTTGCGCAGGGCGCGATGGTGCTGTTTGCCGCGCTGGCAATGGCCCGTTTTGCCGAATGGGTTCCGTTGTACCTGGGTATTGAAGACCCGATCATTGGCAACGTGCTGGCGTTCATTGGTGCGGGCGGCGTGATGTTCTGCGTGGCCTGGGTGATCGAACGCCTGGTGTTGCGCCACCTGGTCAACCAGGAAGGCACGACCCTGCTGATGGCGACGCTGGGCATCACCTATTTCATGGAAGGCCTGGGTCAGACCATCTTCGGCAGCAGCATCTACAAGATCGACATCGGCATGCCCAAAGACCCGGTGATGATTCTGGAGAGCACGTTTGAAGGCGGCATCATGATCAACAAGGAAGACTTCTACGCCGCCATCATTGCGGCGGCGCTGGTGGCCTTGCTGAGCGTCTTCTTCCAGAAGACGGCGACTGGACGCGCTTTGCGCGCCGTGGCCGATGACCACCAGGCCGCACAAAGTATCGGTATTCCGCTGAACCGCATCTGGGTCATCGTGTGGTGCGTGGCCGGTGTCGTGGCACTGGTGGCCGGGATGATCTGGGGCAGCAAGCTGGGAGTGCAGTTTTCGCTGACCACCGTGGCTTTGCGTGCGCTGCCAGTGGTGATTCTGGGCGGTTTGACGTCAGTGCCTGGCGCCATTGTGGGCGGCCTGATCATCGGTGTGGGCGAGAAGCTGTCCGAGGTGTATCTGGGCCCGTATGTGGGCGGCGGTATTGAAATCTGGTTTGCCTATGTGCTGGCACTGGGCTTCCTGCTGATCCGTCCCCAGGGTTTGTTTGGCGAGAAGATCATCGATCGCGTTTGAGAGAAGACTATGTTTTACAGAGAAAACGGCCAATTCAAGACGAGCTACCGGGCAGACCAGCAGATCTTCCCGATTACCCAGGATCGCATCGCCATCCTGGCCCTGCTGGTGGTTGCCTTTGTCGTGGTGCCCTCGCTGGCCAGCGACTACATGTTCCGCGCGATTTTCATTCCCTTCCTGATCTTCTCGCTGGCGGCAGTGGGTGTGAATATTCTGGTGGGCTATTGCGGCCAGATCTCGCTGGGCTCCGGCGCCTTCATGGCGGTGGGGGCTTATGCGGCGTACAACTTCTTTGTGCGCATTGAGGGCATGCCCCTGGTCGTGGCGCTGATTCTGGGTGGTGTGAGTTCCATGCTCTTTGGCATCGTGTTCGGTTTGCCGAGTCTGCGCGTGAAGGGCCTGTACCTGGCGGTGGCGACCCTGGCGGCGCAGTTCTTTGCCGACTGGATGTTTCTGCGTATCCAGTGGTTTACCAACTACTCGCCCTCGGGTTCGGTGTCGGTGTCCAACCTGCAGGTCTTCGGGTTTTCGCTGGAGAGCCCTTTCGCCAAATACATGTTCTGTCTGGTGTTGCTGGCGGTGATTGCCCTGCTGGCAAAGAACCTGGTGCGCGGCGCGGTGGGCCGGGAATGGATGGCGATCCGTGACATGGACGTGGCGGCTGCCGTGATCGGCATTCGCCCCATGTTCGCCAAGCTCAGCGCGTTTGCGGTCAGCTCGTTCATTGTGGGCGTGGCCGGTGCGCTGTGGGCCTTCATTTACCTGGGCGCCTGGGAGCCGGCAGCGTTCTCGGTAGACCAGTCGTTCAAGCTGCTGTTCATGGTCATCATCGGTGGCATGGGCTCCATCATGGGCAGCTTTTTTGGTGCCGCGTTCATTGTGGTGCTGCCGATTTTTCTGAACCAGTTCCTGCCGGCGCTGGCCAGTGTGCTGGGTATTGAAATCTCGACGGCCGGTGTATCGCATGCCGAGCTGATGATTTTTGGCGGACTGATCGTGTGGTTCCTGATTGTGGAGCCCCATGGCCTGGCCAAGCTGTGGTCGATTGCCAAGCAGAAGCTTCGCCTTTGGCCGTTCCCCCACTGATCGGATTGACCCGTTTTCCCGTGTTCCCTTGTGCTTCAACATTCATTAACAGGAGAGACAAATGAAGCTTCGCAAAACCGTACTCGCAGTAGCCCTTGTGGCCGCAGGCGCATCCGTTCTCGTAACGGGCAATGCATTTGCACAGGCTAAGGAGCAGTTCATCCCCGTGCTGTCCTACCGCACAGGCCCCTATGCCCCCAATGGCGTGCCATGGGCTAACGGCTACGTCGACTACATCAAGCTGACCAACGCACGCGGCGGCATCAACGGCGTGAAGTTCTCGTTCGAAGAATGTGAAACCGGCTACGACACGGCCCGTAGCGTGGAGTGCTACGAGCGTCTCAAGAGCAAGGGCGCATCGTTCGTGCAACCCCTGTCCACGGGTGCCACATTTGCCATTACTGAAAAAGCCCCTGCGGACAAGATCCCCGTGGTGACTGTGGGCTACGGCCGCAGCGAGAGCGCGGATGGTTCCGTGTTCAAGTGGAACTTCCCCATTGCTGGCACCTACTGGGTGGCCGCGGATGCCATCATGCAAGCGATTGCCAAAAAAGAAGGCGGCTTTGACAAGCTCAAGGGCAAGAAGATTTCCCTCGTCTACCACGACAGCCCGTTTGGCAAGGAGCCTATTCCACTGCTGCAAGAGCGCGCTGCCATGCACGGCTTCACGCTGACCCTGCTGCCCGTGACGGCACCTGGCGTCGAGCAAAAAGCCACCTGGCTGCAAGTGCGCCAGAACCGTCCTGATTACGTGGTGCTGTGGGGCTGGGGTGTGATGAACTCCACCGCCATCAAGGAAGCCCAGGCCACCGGCTATGCCCGTGAAAAGATGTATGGCGTGTGGTGGGCCGGTGCAGAACCCGATGTGAAGGACGTGGCTGAAGGCGCCAAGGGTTACAACGCGGTGACCATGCAGCACGGATACGAACCCAATTCCAAAGTGGTGAAAGACATCCAGGCCATGGTGCATGCCAAGGGCCAGGGCACAGGACCCAAAGAAGAGCTGGGCCAGGTGCTGTACATGCGTGGCGCCATGAGCGCGATGCTGGGTATCGAAGGTGTGCGTGCTGCGCAAGAGCGTTTTGGCAAGGGCAAGGTCATGACCGGCGAGCAGATTCGCTGGGGCCTGGAGAACCTGAACCTGACCCAGCCCAAGCTGGATGCACTCGGTTTTGCCGGTGTGATGCGTCCGGTCAGCACGTCTTGCACGGACCACATGGGTGCCAACTGGGCCCGTATCCACACCTGGGATGGCAAGGGCTGGAAGTTCACTTCCGACTGGCTGCAGGCAGACGAGCAAATCCTGAAGCCACTGGTCAAGACGGTTGCAGCCAAGTATGCGGCCGAGAAGAAACTGGCACCCCGCACTCCTGCGGATTGCCAGTCTTGAGCGGCGGGTGCCGCCCAAGACTTTGTCTTGCAAGTTCGCACCCTCCCCAACCCCTCCCGCCAAGCGGGAGGGGCAGCAGCTCTCACGAGCTGCCAGATGAAAGCGTCGCGCGGCGGAGCTTTCATCTGGTCAACAAGGCTGAGTTATGGAACCCAAAAACATTGTTTTGAACGTGAATGGCATCGAGGTCATTTACAACCACGTCATCCTGGTGCTCAAGGGCGTTTCGCTGCAGGTTCCGGAAGGCGGCATCGTCGCCATTCTGGGCGGCAATGGCGCCGGCAAGACGACGACACTGCGTGCCATTTCCAACCTGCTGGCAGGCGAACGTGGCGAGGTGACCAAGGGGTCCATCGAACTGCGTGGCGAACGCATCGAGAACCTGTCGCCTGCCGATCTGGTGGAGCGCGGTGTGGTGCAGGTGATGGAAGGGAGGCATTGTTTTGCCCACCTGACGATTGAAGAAAACCTGCTGACCGGGGGCTACACCCGCAAGAGCAAAGCCGAAATCGCAGCGAATCTGGAGAAGGTTTACAACTATTTTCCGCGCCTCAAGACCCGGCGTACCAGCCAGGCGGCCTATACCTCGGGGGGGGAGCAGCAGATGTGCGCCATTGGCCGTGCGCTGATGGCCAACCCCAGCATGGTGCTGCTGGACGAGCCCTCGATGGGCCTGGCCCCGCAAATCGTGGAAGAGGTGTTTGAGATCGTGAAGGACCTCAATGCCAAGGAAAAAGTCACCTTTTTGCTGGCCGAACAGAACACCAACATGGCCCTCAAATACGCTGACTATGGCTACATCATGGAGTCCGGCCGGGTGGTGATGGATGGAGCCGCCGCTGACCTGCGCACCAATGAGGACGTCAAGGAGTTCTATCTGGGCGTGGGCGGTGGTGAGCGCAAGAGTTTCAAGGACGTCAAGAGCTACAAGCGTCGCAAGCGCTGGTTGGCATAAGGGAGTACACACCATGCCCCATTCATTTTTTGACGCCCTGGAAAAACGCGTGCCCGCTCAGCGGGAGGAAGCGCTGCTGGCTGAGTTGCCGCGCCAGATCGCCCATGCCAAGCTGAGTTCTGCGGCGTTTGCCGACTTGCTCAAGGACGTGGATCCTGCGGCGGTCACCAGCCGTGCAGCGTTGGCGCGACTGCCGGTGATCCGAAAATCCGAGTTGCAGGAACGCCAGCAGGCCGCGCGTGACGCACGGGCTGGCGCCGTTGCCAGTGGCGATGTATTCGGGGGATTCAGCGCACTGGAGTATGGCGCGTTCATGCCGCGGGTATTTGCCAGTCCGGGCCCGATTTATGAGCCCGAAGGCACAGGGAAGGACTACTGGCGCATGGCGCGCGCGATGTATGCCGCAGGGTTCCGGCCGGGCGAGCTGATTCACAACTGCTTCAGCTACCACTTTGTTCCCGCTGGCTCAATGATGGAAACCGGAGCCCATGCCATGGGTTGCACCGTGTTCCCCGGCGGCACTGGCCAAACCGAACAGCAGGTGCAGGCCATGCGGGACCTGAAACCCGCAGGCTACATTGGCACGCCCAGTTTCCTGAAAATCATTGTGGAAAAGGCTACCGAGCTCGGGTTGACATTGCCCAGCGTCAAGAAGGCGATGTTCGGCGGCGAAGCCTATCCGCCCAGCCTGCGGGACTGGTTTACTGCGCGGGGGATCGATGGTTACCAGTGCTATGCCACGGCGGATCTGGGGCTGATTGCGTATGAAACACAAGCGCGCGAAGGCCTGGTGCTGGACGAAGGTGTGATTGTGGAGATTGTGCGGCCGGGTACGGGGGATCCTGTGGCTGAGGGCGAGGTGGGAGAACTGGTGGTGACCACGCTGAGTGGCGGTTATCCCCTGGTTCGTTTTGGCACGGGGGATCTGTCTGCCGTGTTGCCCGGAGCCTGTCCCACCGGACGCACCAATACACGCATCAAGGGCTGGATGGGGCGCGCTGACCAGACCACCAAGATTCGGGGCATGTTTGTGCACCCCAAGCAGGTGGACGACATCGTCAAGCGCTATCCCGAGATCGTGCGTGCGCGTCTGGTCGTTACCGGGGAGATGGCCAACGACACCATGACCCTCAAGGTAGAGACCGGAGCCAACCCGGATGGCTTGGCGGCTCGCATCGGTGAGTCCATACGGGACGTCACCAAACTGCGTGGAACTGTGGAGTTGCTGCAACCCGGCAGCCTGCCCAATGACGGCAAGGTCATAGAAGACGCCAGAAGCTACAAGTAAGCTGCGCCCGGGGTGCTTGCTGTGGACTAGGTGTTTCCCGGGGACCGCGAGTGTGGTGGCAGCGCTAGACTATGTTGGTTATTCAACCGGAGTTCTACAAATGAAAAAACTACTCGTTGTCGCTGCGGCCGTGTCCGCCATGTTTGCCCAGGCGCAGACATTTCCTTCCAAGCCCATTTCCATTGTGGTGCCTTTCTCTGCCGGCGGTCCCACGGACCGTGTGGCACGCGATCTGGCCGAAGCACTGCGCAAGCCGCTGGGTGGGGTGAGCATTCTCATCGACAACGTCGCGGGTGCCGGCAGCTCCATCGGGACGAACAAGGTGGCCAAAGCCGCACCGGACGGTTACACCCTGCTGGTGGCACACATTGGCATGTCGACCATGCCAGCGCTGTACCGCAATCTGCCATTCAAGGTGGAGAGTGATTTTGAGTACTTGGGGATGATCAACGATGTTCCGATGACCCTGATTGGCCGCCCCACATTGCCGGCAAAAAATTACAAGGAGCTGGTGACCTGGATTGGCCAGAACAAGGGCAAGATCAATCTCGGTAACGCCGGCTTGGGGGCCGCCTCCCACCTGTGCGGTTTGATGTTTCAGACGGCCTTGCAGACGGACATGACGACGGTCCCGTACAAGGGAACGGCGCCCGCGATGACCGACCTGATGGGTGGTCAGATTGACCTGATGTGTGACCAGACCACCAATACGACACAGCAGATTGAAGGCAAAAAAGTCATTGCCTATGCGGTGACAACGGCCAAGCCATTGACCACGCCGGTCTTGAAAGATTTGCCCACGCTGCAGAGCGCTGGACTCAAAGACTTTGAAGTAACGATCTGGCATGGGCTGTATGCGCCCAAGGGAACGCCCGCCGAGGTGACTGCCAAGATCAACGCCGCACTCAAGGTCGCGCTCAAGGATCCGGAGTTCGTCAAGAAGCAGGAGGCTCTGGGAGCTGTTGTGGTGTCAGACAAGCGGATTGAGCCTGCAGAGCACAAGAAGTTTGTGGCTGCTGAAATCGCCAAATGGGGCCCGGTGATCAAGGCTGCTGGCGTTTACGCGGACTGATGGCTGTTGCGCGCTCTGGGGTTACACGCCCCAGACGATTTCCTTGTCTTCCTTGTGGCAGCGCCGGATCATTGCAATAAAGGGTACGGCACGCAGGCGTAATGAAATGCCCTCGAACGCAGGGGGCGCTTCACCCGCGTCCTGCGCTTCCTTGATCAGCTGCGCGCGCCGGGCCTCATCCTGCGCGACCGCTGACTCCAGCGCTTCGATGGCTGCAGGCATCTGTTCCGGCAGCAGGATTCCCTTGCGGTCGGCAGGCCCGTCAAATTTGCCAATAATGGTGAGTATTTGCTGCCCGTTTGGGTCTAGCATGATGAGGTCACCTGCGGCGCGGGATTTGAATTTGTACATGGCTATTTGAAGGAGAAAAACTTTGGCTGATCTTCACATACTGCGGGAGCACACACTGGGATTCGCTGCGGCGCGCAAAGTAGCGTACCGGTGGGCCGAGCAAGTCGAGGGTGAGTTCGATATGCAGTGCACCTATGAGGAAGGGAAGGCCGGAGACAGGGTTTCCTTCGAGCGCAAGGGAGTGCATGGCACGCTGCATGTCACCAAAGACCGGTTTGAGCTCGATGCCAAACTGGGCTTTTTGCTGGGCGCTTTCAAAGACCGCATAGAGTCCGAGATCGTCAAGAATCTGGACTCCTTGCTGGCGCCAACCACGGCGGCAGCGAAGAAAGCTGGCGCAGCAAAAAAGTAAGCCAAATGCTACTAATACAGTAGCACTCCCCGCAATGTTTGCGGGGGCTAAAGCCTGATTTAGCTTAAAGATTCGATCAGATCGATGTATTGCTGCATCGCATCCTTGGCATCCACGCCCTGGAAGCCATTCCAGGCTTCCCACTTCGCGCGTCCCACCATGTCGGTAAAGCCAGGCTTTTTCTCGGTGTTGTCGCCAACAGTGGCCTGCTTGTACAGTGCGTAAATCTTGAGCAGGGTGCTGTTGTCGGGGCGCTCGGTCAAGGATTTGGAATTGGCAACAGCGGCTTCAAATTTGGCTTTCAGGGTGGCCATGGAATTCTCCAGTAGGTTTAAGGATTCGCCCCGTATCTTACGGTGGCTTTTGACTGCAGAATAGAGTTCCTACCTTTCTGGAGCGTATATGGTTACCCGAGTGATTGCCAAGAAGGCGACCCCAAAAGCACGCAGTACGGCACAGGTGGTGCAAAAGAGTGTGGCGGATGCGGTGGCGGGTACCCTGGGTCTCCATGGCGAGCGCATGAGCAAGGTGGATACCGCCTGGTTGCGGATGGACACGGACTCCAATCTGATGATGATTGTGGGTGTCTGGGTGATCAAGCCCGGTATCCGGTACGACGATCTGGCCGAACGCCTGGAAGAGCGCCTGTTGCGCTACCCCCGATTTGTGCAATGTGCGGTGGAGGACGCGGCCGGTGCGACCTGGATACGGGATCGGAACTTCAGCATGTCCAACCATCTGGTGGTCGAAAAGTTGCCCAGAACGGCAGCCAAAGACCAGCAGAAAGCCCTGCAGGACCGGTTGGCCAAGCTCTGCATGGAGCCGCTGGATCGCACCCACCCGCTCTGGCGTTTCCACCTGGTGGAGCACTACAAAGGGGGTTCGGCGCTGATGGTGCGCATTCACCATTGCATCGCCGATGGCATCGCGCTGATTTCGGTGACCAATTCGCTGGTCGATGGTGGAATGGTGCCTCCCATGCGCCCCAGGCGCTTGCACCCGCATGGCGGGCTGGAGGGCGCGGAGGACTGGTTCGAGGAGACCCTGCTCAAACCCCTGACCAGTCTTGCGGTCAAAGCGCTGGGTGCCGCCGGAGAAGGTGCCGCGCGGTCTTTTGACATGATGGCAGACCCGCAGAAAGGCGTTGAGAACGGTCTACATGGTTCGGTGGATGCGGCCAAGCTGGCTTTCCAGATGGTGGGTGATCTGGCAGCGCTGGCGCTCATGCCGGATGACTCGCATACCAGCCTGAAAGGACTGCCTGGAAAGACCAAACGCGTTGCCTGGTGTCCGCCATTGCCGCTGGCTGAAGTCAAGGCGGTGGGCAAGGCCTTGAACTGCTCCATCAATGATGTGCTGCTGAGTTGCGTGGCTGGTGCGATTGGCGAATACCTCAAGGCCAATGGTGAGTTGACCGCGGGCAAGGAAATTCGGGCCATGGTGCCCGTGAACCTGCGGCCGCTGGACCAAGCCTACAAATTGGGCAACCAGTTCGGGCTGGCACCGGTGGTGCTGCCTGTCGGCATGGACAACCCGGTTGAGCGTTTGTATGAAGTGCGCCGGCGCATGGGCGGGCTCAAGGGCAGCATGCAGCCGCTGCTGGCTTTCGGACTTTTGGCAATGGCTGGCTTGCTGATCAAGCCGGCACAAGATGCCATGCTCAGCCTGTTCTCCAAGAAGACCACTGCGGTCATGACCAATGTGCCGGGTCCACGCGAAAAACTCAAAATATGCGGCTCCACGATTGAGGAGTCGCTGTTCTGGGTGCCACAAAGCGGAACTGTGGGGTTGGGGGTGTCTATCTTGAGTTACGGAGGTGGCGTGCAATTCGGGGTGGTTTCCGATGCCACCCTGTGCCCGGATCCGCAGCGCATCATTGACCTGTTTGAGCCCGAGTTCGCCAAGCTGTCCATGGTCACCATGATGCTGCCATGGGGTGAGTAATCGCGGTGCGGGCGTCAGCCTGCGAGCTCTGCCCGCGCCATGTCCACTTCCAGCCGCTCTTTGGCATCCAGGGGGTGGATTGCAACGGCTTTCTCGTAGAGGCGCGTTGCATCTTCCATGCGCTTGTCGCCTTCCAGCATGACGAGGGAGTTCGCATACTCCATCAACGCGATGGGTGACTTCGGCGTCAACAGCAGTCCCTGCTGAAAGAGCTTCAGACTGGTTTCCTTCCGTGCACCATAGGTCATGTTCCCTATGAGGATGCCCACTTTGTCGATCACCTCTGCATGAAAGACGCCGAGTGCAATGTGCGCCTCGGCGTGGCGGGGCTCCAGCTGAATCGTGGTCTCCAGGGCATGCTTGACCCTGCTGCCAATGCCCTGCGCCAGCGCCTTGGCTACGCTGACGCCCTGGCTGTAGCGGCCAAGAGCATAGGCCTGCCAATAGTGGGCACCAGGAAGCTCCGGGTGTGCCTTGGCCTGGGCTGCAGCACGGTCACTCACTTCCAGATACAAGTCCTGTTTGTCTTTTTCTCTGGGCTCGATGTACGCGGCATACATACACGCTGATTTGTGCGCCACATTCAGGCCAGCGGGGCCACACTGCAGACCCGCTTCATAGGCTTTTTGAAACGCGCCATTGTGGAAGTGGGTCCATGCATCCAGTTCCTTGTCGTCCTTTGGCAGCGGCTCTCTGTCGCCTGCGTGCAATGCATTCCATTGGTGTCGAAGGCTTTCTGCATCAAAAGAAAATTCGCCAGCGTGGGTGAAAGGAATCCAGTTGCGCATGCTCTTATGAACCTTCAGGTGCTGGCAGAGGATTGGTATGCGCTGACCAGCCCAAGCAAATGTGCGCGCTGTCCCTGTTCCAGATACGGGGCCAACAGGTTGAGCACATGGTGCGCACCCCGCATCAGCGCTGCCTGGGCACTCTCGGGTTCCAGCGCCTTGCGGGGATCGCGCACATATTCATAGCTGAGCCAATAGGTCAGAACGACCACCATGCTGGTGGCCGTTGCCTCTACCTCGCGGGAATCCATTTGCATGGCCCCTGAGCGCCCCATGCTGTCGAGCATGGCGATGACGGAGCGGGTTTTGTTTTTCAGCACAAACTGGAAATGCGTCTCCAGCCGGCGGTTCTTGCTGAGCAGGTCATTCAGGTCGCGATAGAGGAAACGGTATTGCCAGATCAACTCGAACAGCGAGTGCATGAAAAACCAGGCGTCTTCCACATCGCGCACATTGTCACTGG
Organism: Pseudomonadota bacterium; assembly: GCA_963205375.1. Lineage (GTDB taxonomy): Bacteria > Pseudomonadota > Gammaproteobacteria > Burkholderiales > Burkholderiaceae_C > Allorhodoferax. The sequence goes on along the minus strand of CAUJJV010000018.1, from coordinate 560 downwards.
CGTTCAGCAGCTCGTTGAGTGAGCGCTCATAGCGGTCAAACAGTGAATTGATCAGCTCATCTTTGGCAGGGTAGTGGTAGTACAAGTTACCCGGGCTGATCCCCATTTCGGCGCTGATGAGCGTGGTCGAGACGTTGGGCTCGCCGAAGCGGTTGAAAAGCTCGAGCGTGACCTCCAGAATGCGTTCGGCGGTTCGGCGCGGTGCTTTCTTGACCATAGTGGGTGCTCAGTGCGCCGCGTAGTGCCTGGAGGAAGCCACAACTTCGGTCAGATCATCCATGACTTCCTGCAGAGTTGCTACGGCGCGCCCGATCCGGGTTGGCGCTTTGGCGGGTTTTGTCAGGTGGCGATGGATATCGTCCAGAACATCGTGGTTCAGGCTGATTCCGTGGCGCGCCAGTTTGGCAGAAAGGCCAGTCTTTCTGGAACGCAGCATCTGGCGAGTCTGCTGGTAGGCGTGCTCGGCTAGGTGCCGACGTTGAGCATAGCTAAACGTATTGGCCAGGTACAACTCGGGGTCGCGGTGGTCTGGTTCGATCAGGATGATGTCGGTATGCGGG
>CAUJJV010000017.1 GCA_963205375.1 Pseudomonadota bacterium | reverse complement strand
CTGTTAATCCGTAGGTCCCTGGTTCGAGCCCAGGTCGAGGAGCCAAATGATGAACCCCCAGATGTGCAAACATCTGGGGGTTTTGTCTTTCTGGCAGGTATTTTCAGGTTGGCATTTTCAACAATGCCACCGTGGTCTGGTCTGGCTTGCCCGCGTAGAAGCGGTTCAGTGCCGATTGAAAGCAGGGTTCTTCCTTTGTCACTGAAGCAAACAGCGTCAGACAGGACCGTAGTTTCAGGTCGTCGGGACTTCCAAAAATTTCATGTGCGTCCGAGCTTCGCTGTGACAGCAGCAGATGGACGCATTCCTTGAGGCGTGGGCCCAGAACCGGATGCGCAAGGTAGGTCATCGCCTCATCACGGCCAGCAATTCCGAAACGCTTGGCCATGGCGCTGCGACCCAGTTCACGGAGTTGGGGAAAGATGAACCACATCCAGTGCGACGTCTTGTGCCCCATGGCAATTTCGTCGAGCACGTTGGCGTAGACCTTGTCCTGAGCTTCGACAAAATGTTCCAGCTCTTGTGTATTCAAATCCATAAATCCTTTGTGTTTGGTGTCACGCCAGGCCTAAGCCGGTTGCTGCGCGTGGCGCTGGTGGTTGCAGACTGCATGGCTGATCGCCAGATTTTCCTGGTGGCTGCTGCCGCCCTCACTGCGGGGCTGGATGTGCTCCAGCGTTGCGTCCTCCAGGGAGACATGCTTGCCGCATACCCAGCACGGCACCACGCCATGCAACTGGCGTGCGACCGTTCTGTACATCTTGATGCGGGTGTGGGCGAGTGTGCTCATTTTGGAATCACTATATGCGCAGACCATGATCAACGATCGACATTCATAAAAGTACCGTTTCACAACAGTTCTCCGACTCTTCCACAAAACGTGAGTGAAAACCAACACTCACCCGTATGGGGGATGGGAATCCAGTATCAAAGAGGTTAGATTCAAGGCCTTGCAAAATTTAAGCCTGCACCCACACACAGGCATAGGACACTCTTTGAAAAGCAATCTCATCCTGCTCACATCCGTCGCTGTTGCAGCACTGTTTTCTACCGCCGCATTCGCCCAAGCCAAGAATTTTCAAGGCTGGAGCCTGGGCGTAAATGTTGAATCCGCAAACACCACCACATCGCCTGTCGGCGCCGCCTCTCAAAGCGCGAATAGTGGCAGCCTGAGTTTGCAGCCGCAGTACACATGGGCTCTGGGAAGCAACCTTGTTCTGGGAGCCGGACTCACCATAGGAATGGGCAACAACAAGGCCGGCACATTTGCATCAGGAGCCAATGAGACAGCCGTGCGTGCACGCATGTCGTTTGATCTTCAACCAGGCTATGCCTTTTCGGATTCACTTCTTGGTTATCTGAAGTTGTCGTCTGCAGGTGCAACCTACGAACTCAACCGCACAGGGCAACCCAGCGAGTCCACAACGATATCCGGCTCGAGTTACGGTATAGGAGTACGGGCCCTGGTATCCAAGGATGTGTACATCCAAGCCGAGTACGACACAGTCCGGTACGACCGTGTGTTGGGCTCCGCGTTGTGGGACATTGGAGTAGATGCCAAAGTCTTCACTCTCGGTTTGGGAATGAAATTCTGAGTACCAGCAAAATGAAAACACTTTATACATTGGTGCTGGCTGCACTCGCCATGGGAAGCGCCCCCGCATTTGCGCAAGCTAAAAACTTTCAGGGTTTTAGCATGACCCTCAATGCAGAAAGCACCAACTTCACCATGGAGTGGATTGGCTTGGAACCCAAGACCACCACCACCACCCGCCCTGGTCTACAGTTCCAGTACAGCGTTGCCGTAAGCGACAAGGTGGTCATGGGAGCAGGGCTTACTTTCAACGGTGGCAACGATGTCGTCGGCGTGTATCCAGTCACTGGTGGCGACATTGTCACAAGGATCAATAGCCGTGCATCGATCGACTTCTTGCCCGGATACGCTGTTTCCAATAAGGTGCTGGTATACGGCAAACTGTCGTATGCCTCGGCTCGCGGTGAGGCCGACCTCCCCTACGGAACCGGATATTCAACTGGCACAGCCCGGGGTACAGGTTACGGATTGGGTGTTCGTACCTTGCTAACAGAGAACCTGTATGTGCAAGCCGCTTACGACATCAACAAATATCCCACTTTCTGGGACAGCACGGTCGGAACGCAGATTTTCAATATGGATACCAAAGTGTTTTCCCTAGGCGTGGGTTACAAGTTCTGACACCTGACCACTTCACGGCGGTCCCCCTCGACAAAGCCTACCGTCTGCTCAACCACGGCCCAACGGTTCTGGTGTCTGCGGCGTTTGAGGGTCATGCCAATGTCATGGCTGCGGCGTGGTCGTGCCCGCTGGACTTCAAACCGCCCAAGGTCACCGTCGTGATCGACAAGGCTACGCGCACACGGGCGCTGGTGGAGTCCAGTGGTTTCTTCGTGCTGAATGTGCCCTGCAAGGCGGTGGCGGCGCTTACGCTGGCCGTCGGCTCTCACAGTGCAGTGGACATGCCGGACAAACTGGAGCGCCTTGGCGTGCAACTGTTTTCTCCAGCTGCTGGCGACCCGCCGTGCGTACGGGGCTGCGTGGGCTGGCTGGTGTGCAAGGTCATCCCCGAGCCGCACAACCAGGCCACCTACGACCTGTTCATTGGGGAAGTCACCGCCGCCTACGCCGACCCACGCGTCTTCAGCGGTGGGCGCTGGCATTTTGAAGGGCAACCTGACGACCTGCGCACGCTGCACTACGTGGCCGGTGGCCAGTTCTATTTGACGGGTCCGGCACTCCAGATTCAGGACACTGGCCTGAAACCCTAGCTGGCGCCTGCCTGCAGCACGCTGCGGATAGTGGATGCCAGTTCGCGTGGATTGAACTTGCCCACATAGCCGTCGGCCCCCACGCTCTTGACGTGGTTCTCGTTGGTGGTTCCCGTCAGGGAGCTGTGGATCACCACGGGAATGCCGGCGAACTTGGGGTCGAACTTGATGCTGCGGGTCAAGGTAAATCCATCCATCTCCGGCATCTCCAGGTCGGTCAGTACCATGGCAATTTTGTCGTGTGCAGTCTTGCCCTCGCTGCTGGCATCGGCTGCAATTTTCTGCAACGTGTCCCAGGCTTCCTTACCCGACTTGGTCATGATGTAAGACACCCCCATGGCCTTGAGGCCAAGTTCAATGACCGAGCGGGCCACCTGCGAATCGTCGGCCACCAGAATCTGTGTGCCTGGGGGCAACACCAGCGCCGGGCCCACGGCCTCGCGGTTGATCTCTTCGGTGGTGGTGGGCATCACCGTCTTGAGGATCTGCTCGACGTCGAGCACCTGCGCCAGCCGGGTGTTGGCATTGGCACCGTCCACACGCGCAATGCCGGTGATCATGGCTCCACCATAACTCGCCTCAGCAGGCAGCACCTGATTCCAGTCCAGCCGGACGATTTCGTTCACCTCTTCCACGGCAAAGGCCTGCGTGGTGCGGGAGTATTCGGTCACCATCAGGATGGTGCGCCCCTTCTTGGGGTTGCAGCCCACCACCGCAGGCAGGTCAATCACCGGAATGATCTGGCCGCGGATATTGGCCACGCCCATCAGGTGCTCGTGGGAATTGGTCAGCTCGGTAATATGCGGCAGCACCAGCACTTCGCGCACCTTGAAGACGTTGATACCAAACAGCTCACGGTGCCCGGTGCCCTTGGATTCACCCAGCCGGAACAGCAGCAGCTCAAACTGGTTGTTGCCGGCAAGCTTGGTGCGTTCTTCAATTTCCTGCTGGGCAGATTTCATGGTGCATTCATTCTCACAAAGATGGGCAACGCGGGTGATTGACTCCGGGAATATCGTAGCGCTACCGAAGGTGCTTGAACACCTTGGTCTGGAACCGCTCGGCAATGCCCATGTGGCGGGGCCCGGGAACCAGCTCGAACGACTCGCCCGCCTGAAGCGTTCCCGGCACATCCACCGCCAGGTAGAAGCCGCAAAAGCCGCTCAGGGCCATGGCCTTCACCGCCGTGTTAAAGCCCATGGCGGCGTTGAACTTGTAGCAGGGCTCGCGCGGCTGCACCACACGCAGGGTGCAATTGGCAAAGCGCAGCAGGTCCCCCACCCACACGTCAGATTCCAGCACCCCCTGCAGTGTCAGGTTTTCGCCCATGGCGCCGGGCTGCAGATCGGCATCGAACCCGGTCACACCGGCCTGCGTCCGAGTGGATCGCCAGAATTCGTAGTGCTCCAGCGGATAAGCATACACCGCCTTGTCCAGCCCGCCATGCACGGACAGATCGGCCTGCTCGTCGCCTTCCAGGCCCAGAGGTCCCACCTTTACCGGACCTGCCACGGGCGTCTTGTGGATGCCGGTCAGGATCGAACGCCCGGCAATGGCCACCTTGCGTGTCTTTCCAATCTGGACGCTGCGAATGCAGCGCACTGCCGATGTCGTCTCTTGGGTCATAGCTGCTGATGGGTCACCACGCCGCCACGCGCAGAATATTTGGCCAGCGCATCGAGTTTCTCCAGCTGCACCGCAGCCGAACGCTGGTTGTAGGCGTTCTCCTTGAGCCAGGTACATTCCTGCGCCAGCGCATCGGGGTCTGTCAGCCGCGTCTGCCAGACGCGCTGGTCAGCGTTCCAGCGGTAACCGCGCGCCTTGAGCTTGTCCTTGGACTCGAACGGCGCATTCGTCGCGCTGAGCCGGAAACTCGGGCGACTCGCCGCGGCCATCAGCTGCGCCAGGCCGGTGTGGGGCGCTTGCGGCAACTGGGCGGCCAGCACCGCCAGCAGTGCGTGGCAATCCATCTCCGCCCGGTGGGCGTCATAAAACAGGCCTAGCGCCTGGGCCAGGCTCTCCAGTTTGGCCGATCCCCTGCCCTGTGCTTTCCAGTCAATGTCCGCAAAAGAACACGCCCACGGCAGGTTCGCAAAATAGGGCAAACGCGCCTCCACAAAGGGCCGGTCAAAGCCCGCGTTATGGGCGATCACCAGGTCCACGCCCTGCATGATGGCAGCCACCTGGGCTTCGTCCAGACGCTGGCCCTGAACATCGGCATCGGTGATACCGGTAATGGCCACGACCTCCTTGGGGATAGGGCGCCCCGGGTCTTCCAGTCCATCGTAGACCTGCACCGGCCCCACCGGCAAGCCCGTGGCGTTGTCCACATCCACGCGCACGATGGCCAGTTCAATGATCTGGTCTTTGGACTGGTCCAGCCCGGTGGTTTCGGTATCGAGCAGCACCACGCGGGTAACGGCAGCCCCCGGAGCAGCATCGGGCCATTGCAACCGGGGGGCAAGGCGACGCAGCACCTGGTAATCGGGATGCGCCTCCAGCACCCTGGCCATCGCTTCAGACTCCATCGGTACCGGTACCGGAGCAGACGTCGGCGCCGCAACCGCACCGGTCACCCGTTTGGCCGGGACACGCTTTTTAGGAGCCACCGGCGCGGTGGGAAGGTCGGGCAGAAATTCAAAGCCCAGCTGGTCGTTGTTCATGGTGTCCATTATTGCCTCTATCATCGGGCGCACCTCCGACTTTGAACCCCGTCATGCATCTCACTATTCTCGTGGGCACCGTCCACGGCAATGCCACCAGCGTGGCACAAACCCTCCTGTTATCCGCACCGGACCACCACCTGAGCATGGACCTGCTGCCCATGGATGGCCTGGACATCTCGGTGTTTGACCGCCCTGGCACATTTCTGGTGTGCACGTCCACCACCGGCAGCGGCGACGTACCAGATAACGCGCTGGCGCTGTACCACGCGCTCGATGCGCAGGCCAAATACCTGGGGCATGTGCGCTACGGGCTGATTGCGCTGGGCGACAGCTCCTATGGCGACACCTTCTACGGCGGCGGCAAGCGTTTTGACGAACGCCTGCAGGACCTGGGCGCCCAGCGCGTCGGCGATATCTGCGTTCTGGACGCCAGCAGTGGCGACGATGCAGCCGAAACAGCAACAACCTGGTTCGCTGACTGGGTAAGCCTGCTGACGCAGGATTCTTAACAAAATCGGCCTCTAGCCCCCGTAGAATATGCGAAGACAGCTTCCATTTTGATAGCAAGCCTGGAACGACAATGACCACGACCACCAAAACCCCTGCCCCCCTGCGCCCCCTCAAAGGCGTGCGTATTCTCAGCCTGGCGCTGAACCTGCCTGGCCCGGCCGCACTGATGCGCTGCCAGCAGATGGGGGCCACCTGCGTCAAGCTGGAACCACCGGCCCACCCCAGCGCTCCCAAAGGCACCTCGGGCGACCCCATGGGTCTGTACAACCGCGCGGCCTATGACGTCCTGCACCAGGGAGTGAAGATTGCCACCGCCGACCTCAAATCTGAAAAAGGCCAGGCCGCGCTGCACAAGGAACTGGCCCGCACCGACGTGCTGCTCACGTCCTTCCGCCCCTCTGCTCTCAAGAAACTGGGACTGGAATGGAAAGGCCTGCACAAGCGCTATCCCAACCTCTCGCTGGTCGCCATCGTTGGTGCGCCCGGTGAACGCGCCGAAGAGCCTGGCCACGACCTGACTTACCTGGCCGAAAACGACCTGGTGACCGGGCTGGATCTGCCCCCCACGCTGTACGCGGACATGGGCGGCTCCCTGATGGCCAGCGAAGCTGTACTGCAGGCGCGGCTGCACCAGCTGCAAAAGGGCAAGGGTGTGCAGCTGGAAATCGCCCTGTCCGCGGCCGCCGGCTACCTGGCTTTGCCACGCAGCTGGGGCCTGACCAAGAAAGGTTCTGCCGTAGGCGGAGGACATGCGGGCTACCGCGTGTTCCCCTGTAAGGACGGGCGTGTGGCACTGGCCGCGCTGGAGCCCCATTTCGCCGCCGCGCTTGGCGCTGCGGTAGGCCTGAAAAGCTCCAACATCATGGCCATGTTTGCGCCAGAAACCCACCAGGCTGTGGCAGCCTTCCTGCTGACCCAGACGCGCAAGCAGCTGGACGCCCTGGCGGTCGCCAAAGACATTCCGCTGTACACCCTGGCCGCCTGAGCATGGCAGCCCGCACCGCGCCCGAGGATTTTTCAGCCCTGGTGCAGAGCCGGCGCAGCGTGCGGGATTTCCTGCCCACCCCGGTACCGCCCGAGGTGCTGGACGCCATCCTGTCTGACGCCAACGCCGCACCCAGCTGGTCCAACACCCAGCCCTACCGCGTAGCAGTTGCCAGTGGTGCGATTCGGGACCGTCTGCAGTCGGCGTTGACCTCGCGCTTTGACCAGGGCATGGCCGCACAGCGCGGTGGCTGGCTGGGCAAACTCAAGCTGCTGGCTACGCCGGGTGCCATGCCCGACGGTGACTACAAGGTCAATTTAGAATACCCCGAAGATCTGCAGCCCCAGCGCCGTGCCACTGGCCACGCGCTGTACGAACTGCTGCACATTGGCCGCAAGGACCAGGCAGCACGCGAACAGCAGATGCGACGCAACTTTGAGTTCTTTGGCGCCCCTACCGCGCTATTTATCTTCGTGCACAGCGGGCTCAAGGAGTTCTCCGCACTGGACGCCGGCATCTTTGCGCAAACGCTGATGCTCAGTGCCCACGCCCGGGGCCTGGGCACCTGTGCCCAGGGTGCGCTGGCCACCTGGGCCGGCCCGGTGCGCGAAGCCTTCGCGGTCCCGTCACACTACAAGTTGCTGTGTGGCATCTCGCTGGGCTACCCGTCAGACCACCCCATCAACACCTTCAACCCCGGCAGGACCACGCCACAAAGCTGGACGCTTCCCGCCCGCTAGATCAGGCCATCCCGGACAACGAGCGGGCGATGGAGCGCTTGAACGGAGTCACCTGGTTCCCCAGTTTGAGCAGCACCTGGCGCACCAGCTTGGCCGGGGGCGACTCCCGGGTATAGATCTCGACGATCAGGCGGGTCATCCAGAACAGCGGCACGGTGGAGCGCCGCTGCTTGCGCTCATAGCGCTGCAGCAGCATCGGGTTGCCAATGTCTTCCCCGCGCCGCAGGGCAACTTCAATTTCCTTCACCAGCGCATCGACGCCCAGCAGCCCAAAGTTAAACCCGTGCGCGGTGACCGGGTGCATGCCGACCGCCGCGTCGCCCACCGTGGCAAAACGCGTGGCCACCAGACGGTCCGGGTACACCGCCACCAGCGGATAGGCATGCCGCGTGCTGACCAGCTGCATCGCGCCCACGCGGTTCTGGAAGCGCCGGGACACATTGCGGCCGAATTCCTGTGCATCCATCTGCATCAGTTGCTCGGTTTGCTGGCTGGGCAGCGTGATCACCACCGACGCGCGGTGCAGCCCGGTCACCGGGTCCGGGTTCATGGGCAGCAGCGCCAGGGTCTGGCCGTAGTCAAACCACTCCCAGGCGGTGAAGTCGTGTGGCTGGTCGTGCGCCATGGTGCACACCAGCATGTTCTTGCCGAAATCGTGCATATGCGCCGAGATGCCCATCATGCGCCGGGTGGTGGAAAAACGGCTGTCGGCCGCCACGATCAACCGGGCGCGCAGCACCTGGCCGTCTTCCAGCGTCACCGTGCCACCGTCGGCATCGCTGCGCACATCGGTCACCTTGACCCCTGTCAGCAGCGTGATGTCGCCGTGGTCTTTCTGGGCCTGTTGCATGGAATCGACTGCAGCCTGGCGGATCAGGTGGTTGGACACCAGCCAGCCCAACTCAGTGCGCTTGCCCAGTTCATGGCCGATCACCATCGCATAGGTGGAGGGTCCGTCCATCACCTTGGCGTCGCGCAAGGGGGCAATGGCCGAGGCGTCGATGCGCTCCCACAGGCCCAACGCCTTCATCAGCTCGGCAGACTTCTGGGTGAGCGCGATCTCGCGGCCGTCAAAGGCGGGCTGCTCGATGCTCGCCTGGGCCTGCTGCTCGACCACGAGGATTTTGAGCTGGCGTCCGCTCAAGGCCCGCGCCATGCACAACCCGGCCGGGCCGGCTCCCACAATCACGACATCCGCATCCATACGGTTCCTTCAAGAAATGGAACCGCGAGAATACCGGCGCCTGTCAACGGGCGGCTTGTCTTTCGTCAAGCCACCGTCAAATGAACGCGCCTGAGGGGGCTAGCGTCCCTTACGTTTGCCACCACCGACCGGGCTGCCCGGACGGGTTCCTCCGGTGGCCCGCGGGGGCAAGCCGGTGTGCTGGGTCAGCATGCGACCCTTGACGGGTTGCGCCGGTGCCACTTTGGCAGCGGGCTTGCCCGCTACGGGGGTCGAGTTCTTCTTGCGTGCACTCTGGTAGCCGCCATCGCCCAAAGGCTGGAAAGTGGGAATCAGGTGGTGCTTGCCATTGCCGACCAGGTCGGCGCGGCCCATGGCTTTGAGCGCTTCGCGCAGCAGCGGCCAGTTGGCGGGGTCGTGGTAACGCAAAAAGGCCTTGTGCAGGCGGCGGCGCTTTTCACCGCGCACCACATCCACCTTCTCGCCGCGCTCGTCCCGGTGCACGCCCTTGAGCGGATTCAGGCCGGTGTGGTACATCGCGGTGGCGGTGGCCATGGGGCTGGGGTAAAAGGTTTGCACCTGGTCGGCGCGGAAGCCGTTTTTCTTGAGCCAGACGGCCAGGTTCATCATGTCTTCGTCGCTGGTGCCTGGGTGGGCGGCGATGAAGTACGGAATCAGAAACTGCTTTTTTCCAGCCTCCAGCGTGTATTTTTCAAACAGCGTCTTGAACTTGTCGTAGGTGCCGATGCCCGGCTTCATCATCTTGGTGAGCGGGCCCTGCTCGGTGTGCTCGGGCGCAATCTTCAGGTAGCCCCCCACGTGGTGCTGTACCAGCTCCTTGACATATTCCGGGCTTTGCACAGCCAGGTCGTAGCGTACGCCCGAGCCAATCAGAATCTTCTTGATGCCCTTGAGTGCGCGGCCCCGCCGGTAGATCTTTATCAGCGGGCCGTGGTCGGTTGTCAGGTTCTGGCAGATGCCGGGGTAAACGCAGCTGGGCTTGCGGCAGGCGGCCTCGATCTCGGGGCTGCGGCAGCCCAGGCGGTACATATTGGCGGTGGGGCCACCCAGGTCGGAAATGGTGCCGGTAAAGCCTTTGACCTTGTCGCGGATGTCCTCGATTTCCTTGATCACCGAGTCTTCCGAGCGGCTCTGGATAATGCGGCCCTCGTGCTCGGTGATGGAGCAAAACGTGCAGCCGCCAAAACAGCCGCGCATGATGTTGATCGAGAAGCGGATCATCTCCCACGCCGGGATTTTGGTGGCGCCTTCATGGCTGCCGTTCTCGTCGGCGTAGCTGGGGTGCGGGCTGCGTGCATACGGCAGGTCGAACACAAAGTCCATCTCGGCCGTGGTCAGCGGAATAGGCGGCGGGTTGATCCACACATCGCGCGCGGTCACGCCTTCGCCATGTGCCTGCACCATTGCGCGGGCGTTACCGGGGTTGGTTTCGAGGTGCAGAACGCGGTTGGCGTGGGCATAGAGCACGGCGTCGCTCTTGACCTGCTCATAGCTGGGCAGGCGGATGACACTGCGGTCGCG
>CAUJJV010000016.1 GCA_963205375.1 Pseudomonadota bacterium | reverse complement strand
CCGGTGGGCACCACATCGGTGTGGCCGGCAAAGACCAGTGTTCTGCCTGGCTTTGTATTTGCTATTGAATTAATAGCTGCTTGCGCAATATCGACGGGGGCTACAGCCCGTTTTGCCCATAAATTGGTGACTCGAAAGTCGTCCGGGCCACTCACGATGCTTTCGCAGACAAAACCGCAGGTAGTCAGCCGCTTTGCAATCAGCTCCTGGCATCCACCATCGAGCGGCGTGACAGAGGCGCGCGCAATCAGTTGCTCCGCCAGGTACAAAGTCTCTGTCATACAGCCCCCACGCTGGCCACTGCGTTGGCTGCGCTGCCCCCCGAGGGAGTGCGATCTTGTTTGAAGCGGTTCCGCGCGGCGATCATCAATGCTTCACGTCCAGCGTAATTTCGGTAAACGAGGCCTGTTCGTCCTCTTCCTGCGCCGCAACGGGTTGGGCCGCCTTGGTGAAGTCGTTTTGCAGGCGCCACATCAGGTTGGTGGGCGAGTCTGCATGGGCCAGGCCTTCCTTGCGGTCCACCGTGCCGTCCACGATCAGTCGGGCGATGTCGTGCTCGAAGGACTGCGAGCCTTCCGCCATGGATTTCTCCATGGCTTCCTTGATGCCCGAGAAGTCGCCTTTTTCTACCAGCTCGGAAATGAGCTTGGTGTTGAGCAGAACTTCCACCGCCGGCGTACGCGCACCGGTCGTGGTGCGCAGCAAGCGCTGGGACACCACCGCCTTGAGCGCTGCCGCCAGATCACCCAGCATGGTGGAGCGAACTTCCACCGGGTAGAAGCTCAGGATCCGGTTCAGGGCCTGGTAGCTGTTGTTGGCGTGCATGGTGGCCAGGCACAAATGGCCGGACTGCGCATAGGCAATGGCTGCGGACATGGTCTCACGGTCACGGATTTCGCCGATCAGAATCACATCGGGCGCCTGGCGCAGCGCATTCTTCAGTGCAATCTCCAGCGACTGCGTGTCGGTGCCGATTTCCCGCTGGTTGACCACCGCCTTCTTGTTCTTGAACAGAAATTCGATCGGGTCTTCAATGGTCAGGATGTGACCTGCCAGATGCTCATTGCGGAAGTCGAGCATGGACGCCAGCGTGGTGCTCTTGCCGGCACCGGTGGCACCCACCATCAGGATTAGGCCGCGTTTCTCCATGATCAGGTCGCCCAGCATCATGGGAACCGACAGATTGGCCAGTGGAGGAATATCCACGGTGATGTAGCGGATGACTGCGGCATAGGAGCCGCGCTGGCGCATGGCGCTGACACGAAAACGCCCCACACCGTCCACCGGGAAGCCCATGTTGAGCTCGCCGTTGGCTTCCAGCTCGACAATCCGCTCTGCCGGCAGGACTTCGGCCAGCAGGTTCTTCGGGGCATCGGCAGGTAGCAGCTGGCTGTTGATCGGAACGCACTGGCCATTGATCCGGATCAGCGCAGGTGAGTGCGCCGACAGGTAGACATCGGATGCCTTCTTGTCACTCATGAGGCGGAGAATCCGCTCCATCGTGCCCGGTGTGCTGTTGGTGGCCATCGTGTTCAGACTCCAGAGTGGGGGTGTATTCAGTCGCGCAGCAAATCGTTCAGCGAGGTCTTGGCACGGGTCTGTGCGTCCACGCGCTTGACGATGACGGCGCAGTACAGGCTGTACTTGCCGTCCGCGCTGGGCAGGTTGCCCGAAACCACGACCGAGCCCGATGGCACGCGGCCATAGAACACCTCGCCGGTGGCGCGGTCATAGATTTTGGTGCTCTGGCCAATGTAGACGCCCATGGAGATCACCGAGTTTTCTTCGATGATGACGCCTTCGACGATTTCCGAGCGTGCGCCGATGAAACAGTTGTCTTCAATGATGGTCGGTCCGGCCTGCATGGGTTCGAGCACGCCGCCAATGCCAACACCGCCGGACAGGTGCACGTTCTTGCCGATCTGTGCGCAGGAGCCGACGGTGGCCCATGCGTCGACCATGGAGCCTTCGTCCACGTAGGAGCCGATGTTGCAGTACGAGGGCATCAGGATCACGCCCTTGGCCTGGTAGCTGCCCCGGCGCGCCACGGCCGGAGGCACCACGCGCACGCCGGTGGCCTTCATTTCTTCTGCGCTCAGGTTGGAGAACTTGGTGGCGACCTTGTCGTAAAAGCCCAGGCTGCCGGCTTGCATGATTTCGTTGTCTTTCAGGCGGAAGGACAGCAGCACGGCCTTCTTGATCCACTGGTGCGTGGTCCACTGGCCCACACCCTCACGCGTGGCCACGCGCAGGCGGCCGGCGTCGAGTTCGTTCAACACATGTTCCACGGCATCGCGCACTTCGGCAGGGGCAGAGGCTACGGAGATGTTGGCGCGGTCTTCCCACGCGGCTTCGATGATTTGTTGCAATGGTTGGCTCATGGAGGTCTTTTCGGTTAATCAGATTCGGGATTGCACAAACTGGACAATGCGCTCGGCAGCTTCCACACACTCTGCGGTCTCGGCTACCAATGCCATGCGCACGCGCCCGGAGCCGGGGTTGCTTCCATGCGCTTCGCGCGCAAGAAAACTGCCGGGCAGTACGGTGACATTGTAAAGAGCGTACAGGTCACGGGCGAAGTCGGTGTCGCTGCCCTGGACGCCGGCCCACAAATAGAAGCCCGCATCGGGCAGGGCCACGTCCAGAACTGGCGACAGCATGGGCGTCACCTGGGCGAATTTTTCACGGTACTTGGCCCGGTTGTCGATGACGTGCTGCTCATCTTTCCAGGCGGCCACACTGGCGGCCTGCACCACGGTGCTCATGGCGCTGCCATGGTAGGTGCGGTACAGCAGAAACTGCTTGACCAGATTCGCATCCCCCGCGCAGAAGCCGCTGCGCATGCCCGGCACATTGCTGCGCTTGGACAGGCTGGTAAATGCCAGCAGGTTCCTGAAATCGCTGCGGCCCAGGCGGGCAGCGGCTTCCAGACCGCCCAATGGCGGCTCGTCGCGGAAATAGATCTCGCTATAGCACTCGTCCGATGCAATCACGAAACCAAAGCGGTCGCTGAGATCAAACAGCTTCTTCCACTCGCCCAGGGGCATGACTGCGCCGGCGGGATTGCCAGGCGAGCACACAAACAGCAACTGGGTGCGGGCCCAGACTTCGTCAGGCACGCTGTCCCAGTCCTGGGCGAAGTTGCGCTTCGGGTCGGACGCCACAAAGTACGGCTGCGCGCCAGACAGGTAGGCCGCACCTTCGTAGATTTGGTAGAACGGGTTGGGACTGACCACCAGTGCAGGGCCCGCGGCGACATTGCGTGCCGGGTCCATCACCGTTTGCGCAAAGGCAAATAGGGCTTCACGCGAACCATTGATGGGCAATATCTGGGTGGCAACATCCAGCGTCAGCGCATAGCGGCGTTGCAGCCACTGCCCAATGGCGTTGCGCAGCGACAGCTCGCCAGCGGTTGCGGGGTAGACAGACAACCCGCCATCGGGTGCCATGATGGCGTCGCAATAGGCCTGCTTGATCAGCTGCGGGGTGGGGTGGCGGGGTTCGCCAATGCCCAGGCTGATAGGACGGTAGGCGGGATTGGGGGTGACGGTAGCGAACAGTTTGCGCAGGCGTTCGAAAGGATAGGCCTGCAACTGCGACAAATTCGGGTTCATGGGGCGGCATTATCCCTGAGTAGGCGCTAAACTTGCCGCCATAGTAGGTGCATCCAACCTGCGCTGGCCCCGATTTGGAGTGACCCATGCCTTTAGCGCATACGGACGCAAGTCCCGTTTATCTTGACGCCGCACACGCAATTGCCCAGTTGGGAGACGCAGACGCGTTGCCGCCCATGCTTGCCATGCTGGAAGAGTCGCTGGCCCGGGATATTCCCTTGATTGCGGAATTGCTGGCCAACGGTGATGTGCCCGGCGCCAATCGATTGCTGCACCCGATGAAGGGATTCCTTCCCATTTTCTGCGGAGAAACCCTGTGCACGGAGCTCAGTGCCGTGGAGGGACTCAGCAAGACCGCACCCAGTGACGAGGTGGCGCCAGCTTATGCCGCTTTGCGCCCCAAACTGGACCAGCTGCTGGCAGAGGTGGTTGCATTCCTGCAGAACAACGGCACAACCAGCGCAGGGGCTTGAAGGTATGGATATCAAAAGAGCGCGGATCGTGGTGGTAGAGGATGAAAAGATCATGAGCACTTTCATCCTGAGCAGCTTGCGAAAGCTGGGCATTCTCGACCTGTATGCCTTTGAAGACGGCGCCACCGCCATCCGGGAAGTGATCAAGCTCAAACCCGACCTGATCCTGACAGACGTCCACATGCAGCCGGTGGGCGGAATCGAGCTAGTGCGCCAGCTGCGTTCGCTGCCCAACAACCAGCTCAGCAACATCCCAGTCATTTTCCTGAGTGCTGACTCCAGTTCGGCCACGGTGGGCGAGGCATTGCCGCTCGGGGTCTCGGGCTACATCGTCAAACCGCCCAATCTGACGGCTCTGGGCAACAAGATCGAACAGGCGCTGCGCGGCTGAAGACGACAGCCGGCACGGTATCATTGCAGGCTTAGTGTCTGCTCCATAGTTCTGTGCGTCTCAATTCCATCAAGTTATCCGGCTTCAAGTCATTTGCAGAGCCCACCAACTTCCTCCTGCCGGGTCAACTGGTGGGTGTGGTGGGTCCCAATGGCTGCGGAAAATCCAACATCATGGATGCGGTCCGATGGGTATTGGGTGAAAGCAAGGCCAGTGAACTGCGTGGTGAGTCCATGCAGGACGTCATTTTCAATGGCACCACCACCCGCAAACCGGCCAGCCGTTCGAGCGTGGAACTGGTTTTTGACAACTCGGACCACCGGGCGGGTGGGCAATGGGGCCAGTTTGGGGAAATCGCGGTCAAGCGGGTGTTGACCCGCGACGGTGGCTCCAGCTATTTCATCAACAACCAGCCGGTGCGCCGCCGCGACGTGCAGGACGTGTTTCTGGGTACCGGTCTGGGGCCACGCGCCTACGCCATCATCGGCCAGGGCACTATCAGCCGCATCATCGAGTCCAAGCCCGAGGAGCTGCGCCTGTTCCTGGAAGAAGCGGCCGGTGTGTCCAAGTACAAGGAACGCCGGCGCGAGACCGAAAACCGCCTGTCCGACACCCGCGAGAACCTGACCCGCGTAGAAGACATCCTGCGCGAGCTCACCAACAACCTGGAAAAGCTGGAAAAACAGGCCGAAGTTGCGCAGAAATACAAAGCCCTGCAGTCCGAGGTCACCCTCAAACAGCACCAGCAGTGGTTTTTGAAACGGGCCGAGGCACAGGCCGACCAGGCCAAGGTGCAGTCCGAATCGCTGAGCGCCATCAACGCGCTCGAATCGCGCATGGCCGATCTGCGCCATATCGAGGCCGACCTTGAAACCGTGCGCCAGGCCCACTATGCCGCGGGCGACCAGGTCAACCAGGCACAAGGCCTGCTGTACGAAGCCAGTACCGATGTGGGACGTCTGGAGGCAGAAATTCGCTTCGTGGTGGAGGGCCGCCAGCGGGTCGAGCAGCGTCTGCTGACGCTGAAAGAACAGGTTGCGCAGTGGTCCACCCGCAAGGACGACGCCCATGCCGAGATAGAGCGCCTGGCGGAACTGGCCGCACTCGGGGAAGAGCAGACTGAGCTTCTGGCCGCCCAGGTCGAAGAGCAGGCACAGCAGTTGCCCGAGCTTGAAGACGCGGTCACCGCAGCGCAGACCGCTGCCAACGACCAGCGCGGCTCGGTCATGCAAGTGCAGCAGCAGATTCAGGTGCTCGCCGCCGAGCAGCGCAGCATCGAAGAACAATCACGGGCGTTAACCACGCGCAGTGAACGCTTGAACGCAGACCGCAATGCCCTGGGCGCACCCGACGAAGCCCGTCTGGTCAACCTGCAGCAGCAACTGGAAGAGTCGCAAGAGGCATTGCAGATTGCCGAAGCGCGCCTGCACGAGTTGCAGGAAGCGGTTCCCCAACTGGATGAGAACCGCCGTAACCAGCAGCAGACCGTCAACGACGAGTCGGCGCGCCAGGCCGATTTGTCAGCCCGCATGGAAGCCCTCAAGGCCTTGCAGGAAAAGGTCAAAACCGACGGCAAGTTGCAGCCCTGGCTCAGCAAACACGGGCTGGACCACCTGCAGGGCCTGTGGAGCCGCATCCATATTGAGCAGGGCTGGGAAAACGCGCTGGAAGGTGCTTTGCGGGAGCGGCTCGGTGCGCTGGAAGTGTCGCGCCTCGAAACCGTGCGTGCGTTTGCCAACGATGCACCGCCGGCCAAGCTGGCATTTTTCAGCCCACCCATGGCGTCGGTGCCCGAGCGCAGCAGCCGTTTGCCGCGCCTGGCCGACCTGCTGCGCGTCAATGATGCGGGCCAGAAAGCCGTGTTGGCCGACTGGCTGCAGGGTTGCTACACAGCCACCAGTTTTGAAGAGGCCCTGGCCCAGCGCGACCAGTTGCAGCCGGGTGAAAGCATTTATGTGAAGTCCGGCCACGTGGTCATGCTGCACAGCGTCAGCTTCTACGCCCAGGATTCCGAGCAGGCGGGCTTGCTGGCCCGCGCCCAGGAAATCGAAAACCTCGAAAAGCAATTGCGCGCCCAGGTGCTGATCGCCGACGAGTCCCGCGTCGCGCTGGTGCGTGCCGAAGCGGCCTATGCCGACAGCGCCCAGCGCCTGGTGACGGCCCGCCGCGAAGCCACCGAGGCACAAAGCCGGACCCATGAACTGCAGGTCGAAACCCTGCGCCTGTCCCAGTTGCTGGAGCAAACGCGAGCCCGCAGCGCGCAGATCGAAGCCGATCTGGCCGAGGTCGAAGCCCAACTGGACGAGTTGCAAGAGCGCCGCGTCAATGCCGAAGGGCAGTTTGAGTCACTGGACATGCAGCTGGCCGACAGCCAGGAGCGCCATGCCCAGCTGGACGAGCGCGTCATCGAGTCGCAGCGCAAGCTGACCCAATGCCGTGAACAGCAACGCAGCCTGGAACGCCAGGCCCAGGAAGCCACGTTTGCCCAGCGCAGCCTGCAGGCACGCAATGCCGAGCTGTCCCGCGCGATTGAGACGGCCGAGCAGCAGACGCGCTCCATCCACGACGAAGAACAACGCGCGCAGGACGAACTGGCCCGCCTGACCGATGCCGCCGCGCAGGCCGGCCTGCAGAACGCACTGGCATTGAAGCTGGAGCGCGAGCAGGCATTGGGCGCCCGCCGCAGCGAATATGACGACCTGACCACCAAGCTGCGCGCCAGCGACGAGCGGCGCATGCAGCTCGAGCGCGAGCTCGACCCGCTGCGCCAGCGCATCACCGAATTCCAGCTCAAGGAGCAGGCTGCACGCCTGGGCTTTGAGCAGTATGAGCAGCAGCTGGCCGATGCGCAGGCCGATCTGGAAGCCATCGAACAGAGCATCAAGGACGGCAATGTCCGCCTGTTTGGCATGCAGGGCGATATCGATCGCCTCAACCGCGAAATCGCCGCGCTGGGTGCCGTCAATCTGGCCGCACTGGACGAACTGGTCGCTGCGCGCGAGCGCAAGCAGTTCCTCGACGCACAGAACGTCGACCTGACCCAGGCCATGAACACCCTGGAAGACGCCATCCGCAAGATCGACGGCGAAACGCGCGAACTGCTGTCTGGCACGTTCGCCCAGGTCAACCACCACTTCGGCCGCATGTTCCCCGAGTTGTTTGGTGGCGGCAATGCGCGCCTGGTTATCACGGGCGACGAAATTCTGGACTCCGGTGTGCAGGTGATTGCACAGCCACCGGGCAAGAAGAACCAGACCATTCACCTGCTGTCGGGTGGCGAAAAAGCACTCACCGCCATTGCGCTGGTGTTTGCGATCTTCCAGCTCAACCCGGCGCCGTTCTGTTTGCTGGACGAGGTGGATGCGCCGCTGGACGACGCAAATACCGAGCGCTACGCTAAGTTGGTGTCGAGCATGAGCAAGGAAACGCAGTTCCTGTTCATCAGCCACAACAAGATTGCCATGGAAATGGCCGAACAGCTGATTGGCGTGACCATGCAGGAGCAGGGCGTCTCGCGCATTGTTGCGGTGGACATGGAGTCCGCAGTCACACTGGCCGAACTGGCCTGAAAACACAATGAGTAATTTACAGATTGGTTTGGCGATTGCAGGCGGCCTGGTCCTTGCCGGTGTGGTCGCCCACGGTGCCTGGTCCTCGCGCAAGAACGCACCCAAGCAGGCGTCCATCCCGGTGCAGTCGATGGAGCCCGTCTTGCAGAGCCACGAACCCACGCTCGACGACCCTGGCTTTGCTGCCGATGCCCTCAGCGTTCCGGCCATGCCACGCCGCCCGGCCATGGATTCGCTCATCGATGTGATCGCCACCGTGGCCTTGGACAGCTCGGTCAGCGCCGTGTCGGGCGATGCTGCCATTGCCGCCATGCCTGCCACGCGCCGTGCGGGTAGCAAACCGTTCGCCATCGAAGGCTACAACCTGGTTTCCCAGGTGTGGGAGAGCCCGCAGCCGGGCCAGCGCTACGGGGGATTCCAGACGGGTGTGCAATTGGCCAACCGCTCTGGCGCCCTCAACGAAATCGAATACTCCGAGTTCGTGGTCAAGACGCAGGCGTTTGCCGATGCCATCAGTGCCACGCCCGAGTTCCCGGAAATGCTCGACGAAGTGGCCCGCGCCCGTGAACTCGACCAGTTCGCCAGCGCGCACGACGCGCAGCTCGGCTTTACCATCCGCGCACTCAATGCGTCCTGGAGCCCGGGCTACATCCACCAGAACGCCGCCCGCCTGGGTTTTGTGGCTGGCGCCATTCCCGGCCGCCTGGTGCTGCCCGCCAGCGTGGAAGGTTTGCCGCCGGTGCTGGTGCTGAGTTTCGACTCCCAGGCCGCACTTGCCGAAGACCCCGCGCAGTCCGCCATTCGCGATATTGCGTTGCATCTGGACGTGGCGCAGGTGGACCGTGCAGAACAGGCATTTCAGCGTATGCGCGAAGCTGCCACAGAATTGGCCCGGTCCATGGACGGCGTGGTGACCGACGATGACGGCCAGCCACTGGCGCCGCAGACCATGGAAGTCATCGGCAACGAGCTCGAAACGCTGTACAACACGCTGGAGCAGCGCGACTTGGCTGCCGGCTCCCCGCTGGCGCGGCGGCTGTTCAGCTAGTCTTTTCTGGCGAGTGCATGGCGACGCTGGACCTGTTTTCTTCCGAGCCGGCCACGCCGGACGATACTGCGGCGCAGGCGCGGCTGCAGACATTGCGCGCCCAGCTGCACCACCACGCGCACCAGTACTATGTGCTGGACACGCCGCAGATCCCCGACGCCGAATACGACCGCCTGTTCCAGGAGCTGCAGGCCATTGAGGCAGCGCACCCCGAATGGGTCACGCCCGATTCCCCCACGCAACGCGTGGGCGGCAAGCCGCTGGAGCAGTTTGCCTCGGTGCGCCATGCGGTACCCATGCTGAGCATCCGCACCGAGACCGATACCGAGTCCACCGGTGCCGAGGCGTTTGACGCCCGCGTACGCAAGGAACTGGAACTGTCCGAGACTGATCCACCTGTTGAATATGTGGCCGAGCTGAAGTTTGACGGCTTGGCTATGAACCTGCGCTATGAACACGGCGTGCTGGTGCAGGCGGCCACGCGTGGTGACGGCGAGACCGGTGAAGATGTCACACAGAACATTCGCACCATCGGCCAGATTCCCTTGCGGCTACCAGCGGATGTGGCCCCCACGCTCCCCGCTTCGCGTGGTTCGCTGCCCCCCGAGGGGGCTCTCGCGCCTTGGGGCGGCCCGGCGGCGCTCGGTGTTCCGCCTGTGCTGGAAGTCCGTGGCGAGGTCTA
>CAUJJV010000015.1 GCA_963205375.1 Pseudomonadota bacterium | reverse complement strand
GTGGGGTCCAGGCCCAGCTTGATGCGCAATGGCTTGCCTGTTGCCTCGGAACGCGCCAGCTTCTTGACCCATTCTTCCTGGGGAATCAGCTCTTCACACCCCCGCAGGGACACCGCCAGGGCCTCGCGAACACGATCTGTTACAACAAAAGAAGGGGTTGAGGCTTGATTCATAAGGGTTTTTATTGATTCGTCGGTGCGGTAGACCGCTATACTGCGACCTCCCTCCTGCAACGCATGCGTTGCCAGCGGCTGAATTTTAGTCGTGCCGCGATCCCCTATCGGAGCCCCAATTTTGAAATACGGACTGACCCAAACCGCACAGGACCTAATGTCCCTTGCGGCGCAACGCGTCCAGCAACACCCCCGCCGTGTGCTGGCCATCGTGGCGGCCCTGCTGATGGGTGGTACTGGTGCCACCTTTGCTGTCGCCAATCTGGCCCCCGACGCCGCCGATCTGCCGGTACGCACCATCGTCGAGGCGGTGCAGGCCTTGCCCGCACCCGA
Source organism: Pseudomonadota bacterium (assembly GCA_963205375.1). GTDB lineage: Bacteria > Pseudomonadota > Gammaproteobacteria > Burkholderiales > Burkholderiaceae_C > Allorhodoferax. Next base: position 6,238 of record CAUJJV010000015.1, on the reverse strand, counting down.
ACTGACTGCGGCTACCCACACCGAAGCCCTTCGCCTGTACCGCTCCGACGTATCACGCTCGGCCGACACTGCCGAAATACTACTCAAACGCCTGGGCGTGGTAGACCCCGCCGCCGCCGCGTTCCTGCGTGCGGACACACTGGTACAGCAGAACCTGATGGGCCGCACCGGCCGCAATGTGACACTGGAAGCCAACGGCGATAACTCCCTGCTCAAGCTCAGCGCCCGCTGGAGCCCCGAAGACGACGGCATGTTCAAACGCCTGTCGGTGACCAAGACGGCCGAAGGATTTGTCTCGCGCCTGGAAACCCTGCCCATGACTGCGTCTTCGCGCCTGGCCAGTGGAACCATTGCATCGTCCCTATTTGCCGCCACAGACGAGGCCCGCATCCCGGATGCCATTGCCATCCAGCTGGCCGAGATTTTTTCGGGCGATATCGATTTTCACCGCGCCTTACGCAAGGGCGACCGCTTTTCTGTGGTCTATGAAACCCTGGAAGGCGATGGCGAGCCCCTGCGCGCAGGCCGCGTCCTGAGCGCAGAGTTCGTCAACGCGGGCAAATCTTTTGAGGCGATGTGGTTCCAGGAGCCCGCCACTTCGGGTGCGGTGGCCAGCTCGACTGCTTCCCACAACCTGACCAAGGGCGGCTACTACAACCTCGCTGGCGAGAGCCTGCGCCGGGCCTATCTGGCGTCGCCGCTGGAGTTCTCCCGGGTGTCCAGCGGGTTCAAGATGCGCTTTCACCCCATTCTGCAAACCTGGCGTGCCCACCTGGGCGTGGATTACGCTGCCCCCACGGGTACGGCGGTACGCAGCGTGGGTGATGGCACGGTTGAATTTGCCGGCGTCCAGAACGGTTTTGGCAATGTGGTCATGGTCAAGCACCGCAACAACCACACCACCGTCTACGCCCACCTGAGCAAGATTTTCGTCAAACAGGGGCAGAGCATCGGCCAGGGCCAAAACGTCGGTGCCGTGGGCGCTACGGGCTGGGCCACCGGCCCCCACCTGCACTTTGAATTCCGGGTCAATGGGGCCCACTTTGACCCACTGACCATTGCCCGCCAGAGTGAGGCCATTCCGGTGGCTGCCGCATTCAAGCCTGCCTTCAATACCGCTGCAGCGCAAGTACGCGCTCAACTGGCAGCCGCTGCCACCATGCAGTCTGGCAATGTGCAGTAAGCGCTAACACGCGCGCCACCAGCACTGTGTCGGAACTGTATATCGGCCTGATGTCCGGCACCTCGCTGGACGGTGTCGATGCAGTTCTCGCTGACTTTTCCGCATCCCCGCCAAGGGTTCTGGCCCATGCCAGCGCGTCCATGCCAGTCGCGCTCAAAGACGAGCTTCTGGCGCTGAACAGCCCCACCACCAACGAGTTGCACCGCGCTGCCATTGCCGGCAACGCGCTGGTGCAACTTTATGCCAGCCAGGTACACCGCTTGCTGGAAGTGAGCGGAGTCTCTCGCGACCAGGTACAGGCCATTGGGGCCCATGGCCAAACGGTACGCCACCAGCCAGGGGAGTTTGATGGCGTGGGCTACACCCTCCAGCTCAACCAGCCAGCCCTGCTGGCAGAGCTGTGTGGTATCGATGTAGTGGCCGATTTCCGCAGCCGCGATGTGGCTGCCGGGGGCCAGGGCGCACCGCTGGTTCCACCGTTTCACCAGGCCTTTTTCGGTAGGCCCAACACGTCGGTCGCTGTTCTGAACATTGGTGGCATCTCGAATGTGACCCTGCTTCCCGCCGCAGCCCAGGCAACGCTCATCGGTTTTGATTGCGGTCCAGGCAATGCGTTGATGGATGGATGGTGCAAAACCCATACTGGTCAGGAATTCGATGACCTGGGGCGTTGGGCGCAGGGTGGAACCGTGCACGCAGAGCTGCTGGGCCACATGCTGCTGGAACCGTTTTTTGCCAAGAGTCCCCCCAAGAGCACGGGGCGTGACCTTTTCAGTGCGACCTGGCTCAACGATCAACTGGCCGCCTGGCCTCATCTGGCACCGCAGGATGTGCAGGCGACGCTAACCGAACTGACGGCCGTCTCTTGCGCGCAATCAATCCAGACCAGCATGCCGCAGTGCGAATCGCTCATGGTGTGTGGTGGCGGTGCCCTCAACCACCATCTCATGGCACGGTTGCAGGCTGCACTGCCCAGACTGCGTGTGACAAGCTCTGCACAACACGGATTACCGCCTTTGCAGGTAGAAGCGACAGCGTTTGCCTGGCTGGCGCGCCAGACCATCTTGCGCAAAACGGGGAGTGTCCAAAGTGTTACGGGCGCCCGAGGCGCCCGCATACTGGGTGGAATTTACCCCGCCTGATCTGGCGAGGGGACTGCCAATCAGGTCGAAAACGACGAGCCGCAACCGCAGGTGGTGGTGGCGTTCGGGTTCTTGATGACGAACTGTGCACCCTGCAGATCTTCCTTGTAATCGATCTCGGCACCCAAAAGGTACTGGTAGCTCATGGCATCAATCAGCAGCGAGACGCCATTTTTGGTCATGGTGGTGTCGTCTTCGTTGGTAATTTCGTCGAAGGTGAAGCCGTACTGAAATCCAGAGCAACCGCCGCCCTGCACGAACACGCGCAGCTTGAGGTCCGGGTTGCCTTCTTCCGCGATCAGGTCCGCAACTTTGGCTGCCGCACTGTCGGTAAACAGGATGGGAGCAGGCATTTCAGTAGTAAGGTTTTCAGCAACTGCGCTCATGGAAAACTCCGGTCAAATCATGAATGCCGCAATACTACAGCAAATCGCTCAGGAATTCTTTCACTGGTTATTTGCTGCCAGTTTGAGTGTGGGCTTTTCTTCCTGTTCCAGCAGTGGGCGCAGCTGGCCCGTAATGAGCGCGCCCTGGTGCATTTCCAGCGCAGCGTATTGAATGTCGCCCTCAATGCGAGCCTTGGGCTGCAATTCCAGCATATGACGCGCATGCACTGGCCCTTTAACCGTGCCGTTGATGATGATGTGGTCCGCAACCACTTCGCCCATCACAGTTGCCGACTCGGAAATCACCAGAATGCTTGCTGTGTCATCGCTGGCACGCAAGTTACCACTCACCTCGCCATCCACACGCAAACCATCGGTAAACATCATGTTGCCGGCGATCTGACTCCCACTGGCAATCAGGCTTTTGATGGGGGGTTGTTTCTTCTTGTTGAACACGGTGTACCTCGATTCGTAACTACAGCCGGATGGTCTGGGTGGAGCGTACGACGCTCCCCTCGGTGACCTTGGCCACGACTCCCTTGACGACAACTTGTGCGGGTACTTCAAAGGTACCTTCTACACGTCCGTACTGGCGGACTTTGATGTCCTGCGGCCCCGCCGCCAAAGGCGCACTCCAGGGCTTTCCATTCTGAAACCCTGTGAACGTCAGCTCCAGACGGCCATTGAATTCCGCCGCATTCCTGCCGGCCTGAATCACCAGAACCTGCCATTTTAGCGCCGCAGGGTTTTGCAACTCAGCCTGCAAACCGCGGATGGCAACACCTTCGTTCCCGGCAGCAGGAATGAGCTTTTCAAAGAATCCCAGATCGTCTCGCAGTGAGCGGTTGTCGACTTCGAGCTGCTTGACCTGGGCGGCCAGCTTCTCATACGAAGCTTTCTCCGTTGTCACCAGGGTGCCGGCGGTGTTGGCGATGGACTGGGCCTGATCACGTTCGCCCCGTACCTTGTCCAGTTCGGTGCGCAGATCTGCCACCACCGACCTCAGTTGCATCAACTCTTCCTTCGAGCCTTTTTCCAGTCCGGCAATGTCCTTGCCGAACTCGAAGGCCCAGAGCCCGATCGCAGCACAAAATCCGAACACGATGGCAAGTGCAGCCCAACGGAATGGCCAGGGCAAAGCGCTGCGCACCGCCATGCGGGGTGCACTGATCGTGAGGCGGCGGCGAAGGAGGCGAAATCTCATGGAGCGCGAAGTCTAGCAGTCCCAATGACAAAAGCCGCCGGAATTCGCACTCCAGCGGCTCTTGAAATTGCAACTGAACGTTGCCGGTGCGATTAACGCTTGGAGAACTGCTTGCGACGGCGAGCGCCGTGGAAGCCGACCTTCTTACGCTCGACTTCACGTGCATCACGTGTCACGAAGCCGGCCTGGCTCAAGACGGGCTTGAGGGTTGCGTCGTAGTCGATCAAGGCACGGGTAATGCCGTGGCGGGTTGCACCAGCCTGGCCGGACTCACCGCCGCCAGCGACGTTGACCATGATGTCAAACGTTTCAGCGTGGTTGGTCAACATCAGGGGCTGTTTGCAGATCATGATGGAAGTTGCGCGACCGAAGAATTTTTCGATTGCCTTGCCGTTCACCACGATTTGGCCGGAGCCTTTTTTCAGAAACACGCGGGCGACGCTGGATTTGCGACGGCCGGTGCCATTGTTCCATTCACCGATCATTTGGCGGCCTCACGTTTCACTGCATTGGCAGAAATACCAGGGATGTCCAGGACCTTGGGCTGCTGGGCGGTATGGGGATGCTCGGCACCACCGTAGACCTTGAGCTTCTTGATCATGGCGTAACCCAGGGGACCCTTGGGCAGCATGCCCTTGACGGCTTTTTCCAAAGCGCGGCCGGGGTGCTTGGCTTGCATGTCGCGGAAGTTGGTGGCAGTGATGCCGCCAGGGTAACCGGAGTGACGGTAGTACACCTTGTCAATCGGCTTGGCGCCGGTGACACGCAACTGGGATGCGTTGATGATGACGATGAAGTCACCGGTATCGACGTGAGGCGTGTAAATGGCCTTGTGTTTGCCGCGCAAACGGAGAGCAACTTCGCTGGCTACTCGTCCGAGGACCTTGTCGGTCGCGTCAATCACAAACCACTCGTGCACGACCTCAGCGGGTTTTGCGCTGAAAGTAGACATGAGATTTCTCTTTTTAAAGGAGGGTTTGGCGGGCTCTTTTCCACGGTCGGCGTTCCTCTAATGGGAATCTCTTAGGTGGGGTTTCAAGCTTCCCCGCGGAGCCACAAAGACGCTGGGAAGCCCTCCATTATACGAAGGATGCCCGCCGCAGTCAAAACCGCCGCCAGCCAGCGCCGGCACAAGCCACGTCAGGGGCCGACGCGTTCGCGCTGGCGTGCCGCTCGATCACGCTCCTGCAGGCACACCGCGGACTGGGCAAATTGCGGCTTCTGGCAGGCCCGATGGATGCACAGGGGACGTGTCAGGAAGCTGCGGTTGGCACACAGCGCCAGCGGCCCGGCCTGGCTTGAATCCGCGGCGCTGGACGGCGCGGGTGGTCGGACCGCGGTCGTTGGCACAGCATGCGCCGGCCCGGGGCCCGCATTGGGCGGGGCGGGACCTGCGCGCCAGCTCCAGACCAGCCAGCCAGCGGCCAGCAGACTCGCCGCCAGCGCCAAGCCAGCCCAAGGTCTCTTTCGGCTACCACCGGCTGCGATGCCGCGACCGCCAGCGCCCGGCTGTGACACAGTCAGTTCGACATCGGTCGCGGCGACCGTCGGCGCGGACGGCGCGGCCGCGGTGATCGGTCTGTCCTGAAATGCGGCGCCAAGCTCAGCACGCCAGTCGAACTTCAGCATGTCGCCTGGCGGGTTCAGCCGCATTTCCTGGGCGAAGGTATCGACGTGCTGCGGTCGGTCCCCAGGCTGAATCGCCAAGGCATGCCCGATCGCCGCCAGGAATTCGACCGAATAGCTTTGCCCGAAATGCGCCTGCACGGTGGCGGCGACGCTGGCGATCGATGGCATGCGATCGACCAGCACCCGGAAAGTGGCCGGCAAGGGCGGTTCATTGCACAGGCAGCCGTGCACCACGGCGGCCAGGGCGTACAGGTCGGTCCACGGCCCCTGACTCAAGTCGACGGCATCGGCGTACTGCTCGATAGGGGCGTAGTTCACCTTCAGGACCGCCGTGTGCTTCTTCGTCGCATCCAGAACCGCCCGGCGGGCGGAACCGAGGTCCAGCAACACCGGCGGACCAACGTTTTGCAGGAAGATGTTGTCTGGCGAGACGTCGCGATGCAGCAGGTTGTTCTCGTGGAGCACCCGCAGCGCGCCCAGAAGCGACCACAAGACCTTGCGCAGCCAGGCTTCCGAAGGCGGGCTCGACATCTGGCCACGCGCCTGTTTGAGGGTCATGCCCTGGTAGAGCGGCATGGCCATGTAGGCGGTGTTGTTGGCCTCCCAGAACCGGTAGACCTTGACCAGCGACGGATGGTCAAACTGCGCCAGCAGGCGCGCCTCGGCGACAAACGATGTCAAGCCCGCAGCGTAG
>CAUJJV010000014.1 GCA_963205375.1 Pseudomonadota bacterium | reverse complement strand
GTACGTACTGCCATGACCGCACTGTTCACAACAGACTACCGGGCCCTGGTCATCGGTGCGAGGGGTGCGATCGGGCATGCCTTTGTGGACGCCTTGCAGCAGGATCCGCATTGCAGTCACGTTGAAATGGTGTCCCGTTCGGACGGCAGCGGATTCGACCTGCTGGACACAGCCAGCCTGGCAGCACAGGCGGCCGCGAGCGCTGGCGCAGGGCCCTATCGTCTGATCGTGGATGCCACTGGCGCGCTCACCATCGATGGCGTCGGGCCGGAAAAGTCGTTGGCGGCGGTGCAACCGGACGTACTGGCCAAGGCATTTGCGGTCAATGCCACAGGACCCCTGATGGTGCTGCGCCACTTCGCGCCCTTGCTGGAACCGGGGCCGAGCATCTACGCCAAGCTGTCCGCGCGTGTAGGCAGCATTGCCGACAACCACAAGGGTGGCTGGTATGGCTACCGCGCCTCGAAAGCAGCGTTGAACATGCTGCTGCAAACCGCTGCCATTGAGTTGCAACGCAAGCAGCCTGAACTGCGTGTGGTCGCATTGCAGCCGGGTACGGTGCGATCGCCTTTGTCGCAACCCTTTGCGGCAGGCGTTCCCAAGCTCCTGGAGCCGGCGGAATCGGTTGCGGGGATGCTGGCAACCCTGAAAAATCTGACGGCACGCCAGGGCGCGCACTATGTTGATTACCAGGGCAACGAAATCCCCTGGTGAACCAGCCCCACCCGACGCACCCATGTCCATTGCACTACGCTCCCGAAGCGCCTGCCTGCTGGGGTGGTCCGTCTCTGTACTGGCGTGGAGCCCGTTGTCCGTGCAGGCTGACACAACCGACGCATGGCAGGCCCTCAAGACCAACGGCTCCATCGTTTTGTTCCGCCATGCGATAGCACCCGGGGGTGGCGACCCCGCGGGATGGGTAGCGGGTGATTGCCGAACACAGCGCAACCTCAGTGCGGAAGGCCAGGCGCAGGCACGGCGCATCGGCGACACGCTGCGGCAGCGCGGTGTGGAAGTCGGCGCAGTCTGGCATTCCGAATGGTGCCGGACCCGAGACACAGCCCAGTTGGCGTTTCCTGCCATGTCTGCCCCCAGGTTGCGGCCTGTGCCGGCCTTCAACTCGTTCTTCAACAGCCCTGGCAGCGAAAACATGCAGACCGCGGAAGCCCGCCGACTTTTGCTGGGCTGGCGTGGTCCGGGTGTTTTGGTGGTTGTGACGCACCAGGTCAATATCACGGCGCTGACGGGACTGGTGCCGCAGTCCGGCGAGGGCGTGGTGTTGCAAACCGACGAAACATCCTTGCGTGTCCAGGGTACCCTGTTGCCGTAACCCGCCAATCGGCCACGTCAGCCCTGACAAAAGTGCGCAATGCCGCCTAGTCCAGCACGTGGGTGCGACTCCACCATTTCGAAAAGCTGGCGCAGTAACGATCCACCGGTGCAAACAGGGCCGGCGGTGCAATGGATTGCGACACGTCACTTTTCAGGAGGGCCATGAACGGGTCCATGTGCGGGTTGGGGTGCCAGCGAACGCTGCGCGCACCCGTCAATGCGTCTGCCAGCGCGGGGGCACCCGTCCACCAGAGGTGCTGGGCCTGGCTCTGCAGTGCTTGCGTCACAAAGTCCCAGCGGCGTGCACTCCAGGGTTGGCCCGCATGCGCAGCCTGCAATCCGACACCTACGCATAGCACCCCGGCGTGCGATGCGGAGGTTGGACAGATCACCGACCACGGATGCAACAACCACACATCACGGCCACCGACCAGCGCCGCGTCTGGCGCAGTCCAGACGGAGCCAGAGGGTGCAGACACCAGGGGCGGCACAGCAGTTTCACACGCCCCAGAGATGCCGCTGGGTATCGGCCTTATAGGTGTGTCGCTACGCGCCATTGCATCCATTGCTTCGTAGCTGGTGTCTATGACCGTACCGGGGCTATGCCAGTGGGCAGGCGCATATTGGGCCACGTTGTCTGCGTTGAACACATACGGTTTGCTGCTCCCCGTGCCCGCCACCCACTGCCAGCTCAGGTGGTTGCTGGCCACATCGCCATCGAGCAGGTGGCCCAGCATCCACTGCGCGCCCGCGTGCCAATGAACCTTGCGCAGGTGGACCAAATAGCTGGCAAGCCACATGCGGGCGTGGTTGTGGACATAGCCGGTTGCATACAGCTCGCGCACCGCCTGGTCGCTTGCTGCGATGCCGGTGCGGGCCTCCAGCACATCTGCGGGCATATCGGACTGGTAGGCATCGTCGGGCAGCAGTCCGGTGTGAATGGATTGGTGAATTCCATCGCCCAGGTGTTCCCACACATGCCGCCAGTAGGCGCGCCAACCCAGCTCGAACACCAGCTTGTGCTGGACGTTCAGTGGGTGGCGCGCGTGCACGGCTTCATATACCTCGCGCAGGCTCAGAAAGCCATGGGTCAGGTAGGGCGACAGCCGGGTGACGGCGCCCTCCAGCGCGTTGCGGGTGCGGGCATAGGCGTCGGGGTTGACCGCCGCCAGGCGCGCATGGGCCGCTTCCAGCGTGGGTTCAAAAATCATTGACTCAAGCCTTTGCGCAAAGGGAACCCGTGTGTGGGACAGGGAGAAGCAAAAATGGATACGCTCGTCCAGAGTGCATCTACTTCAACCGATTGCGACAACCGGAACCATCCAACATGCTTTTCCAACTGACCTACGCCAGCCGAACCTCCACCATCCTGGGGCCGGGTGACGTCAAAGACATTCTGCAGAGCTCCTCCCGCAACAACGTGGCGGTGGGCGTGACAGGTGCGCTGTGCCTCGCCAATGGCATTTTTTTGCAACAGCTCGAAGGCGATCGCCAGGCGATCAACAACCTCTACCACCGGATATTGAAAGACCCGCGTCACAAAGAGCCCGCCATCCTCGACTTCTCGCCGATCGTGGCCCGCCAGTTTGGGAACTGGGCCATGGGCCTGGTCGCTTCCACACAGGAAAACAGGCAGCTGTTTCTCAAATATTCGACTTCGGCGGATTTTGATCCGTACAAGATGAGCCCCGAGACTTTGAGGGCATTTTTCTCGGAGGTCATAGGCAACGTGCGCTGGTTGTCGTGACGCGCGCTTTCGACGCGGGTTGAACCGCATCGCGGTGTGCCATGGCCTGGTGCGTGATGGCATCGCGCGCAGCGTCATCCAGCCTGGCGAGATTTTTGAGTTGCATGGCCATGCGTGGATTCTTTTTGAGCAGCGCTTCGTGGCGCATCAAAAAATCCCAGTACAGCGTCGTGAAGGGGCAGGCGTTGGCGCCCGTGGATAGCGCGGGGTCGTAGCGGCAGCCCTTGCAATGGTTGCTCATGCGCTGGATGTATTTGCCACTGGCCACGTAGGGCTTGCTGGCCATGAGCCCGCCATCGCCAAACTGGCCCATGCCCAGCGTGTTGGGCAGCTCCACCCATTCCACAGCGTCCACATACACACTGAGGTACCAGGCGTGCACCGCCTGCGGCTTCACACCCAGCAGCAGGGCATACAAGCCGGTCACCATCAGGCGCTGGATGTGGTGGGCATAGCCGTGCTCCAGGGTTTGGGTGATCGCGTCTTTCAGACAGGCCATCTCGGTCTCGCCGGTCCAGTACCACGCGGGCAACTCGGCTTGCGCGTCCAGCGCGTTGTGTTCCAGGTAGCCCGGCATGTGCGTCCAGTAAATGCCACGCACATATTCGCGCCAGCCCAGTATCTGCCGGATAAAGCCCTCCACCGCTGCCAGGGGCGCATGGCCTGTGCGGTACGCATCTTCGGCGGCTTGCACTACCTCACGCGGGTTCAACAGCTTGAGGTTGAGCGCGCAGCTCAGGTGCGAGTGGTACAGCCACGGTTCGCCCGACCACATGGCGTCTTCATACAACCCAAACAACGGCAGGCGCTCTTGAATGAATGCCTGCAGCGCTGCCAGCGCTTGCGTGCGCGTCACCGGCCAGCCAAAACTGCCAAGCGAGCCCGGGTGGCTGGCAAATCGCGTATGGACCAGTGCGATGACGTCTTGCGTGGTGGCGTCCGGTGCAAAACGGGTGGGCGCAGGCACATTCTGTGGCCCGGCCTTACCGAAGGACTCGCGGTTGTCCGCATCAAAATTCCATTGCCCACCCGCAGGTTCTTTGCCGTCCATCAGGATGCCGTGCTTCTGGCGCAGCTCGCGGTACCAGTATTCCAGGCGCAGCTGCTTGCGGCCTTGGGCGTGTGCCGCAAAGTCACGCACCGTGCTGAAAAAATGGGTGTCGTCGCGCAGGTCCAGCGGCAGCTGGTGCTCAGCGGCCACCGCGCGCAGGCTGTGCAGCACACGCCAGTCGCCTGGGGCAGTGATGACCAGCGTGGCGGGGTGCAGCTGGGTGATGGCTTTGTCCAGCTCCAGCGCCAGGGTGCCCCGGGTGTCCGCATCGTCCAGCCTGGCGTAGACCAGAGGCAGGCCTTGCCGGCGCAGGTCGTCGGCAAAGTGGCGCATGGCGCTCAAGAACACCGCAATGCGCTGCTTGGCCGACCACACATGGGTGGACTCTTGCGCCACCTCTGCCATCCACACCACATCCTGCGTGGGATCAAAATCTTGCAGCGCTGAAGACTCTGCGTCGAGCTGGTCGCCCAGCACGATGACCAGGTTGCGCACCGTCGCTGGTAACGGTGCAAGACGCAGGGCTGTGGCCGGGTGGGTGTCGGTTGGGGTCATGGTGCTTTTTTGTTGGTTTTCCTGGCGCGGCAGGCATCCGAGCAGTACAGCACCGACTCCCAGTTCTTGGCCCAGGCCTTGCGCCAGGTCATGGTGCGGCCGCACACGGCGCACAGTTTGCTGGGCAGCGATTGTTTGTTGCCTTTGAAGTCGTCTTTCATGCGAACAAGTCCCCTTGGGGTGATGGTGTGGCAGGACCTTTGGCTCCGCGCGCTGCCGTGCGCTTGGTCATCTTTGGCGCTGCTGCCTTGGTACGTTGCCCGGAAGGGGGCAGCCCGCTCTTACGCGAGCCGTGGCGCGCCTGCACATCGCCGGCTTCTTCGCGCGCCTCCGGTGTTTTGCGCAAGCCATACATACGGTCTTTGGCGGTCTTCATCGCCAGCTTGTCGTCCACGATGGGGGCGGGATAGTCCACACCGATCATGCAACCGGCCATACGCTGCACGCTCACGTCCATCTTCCACGGCTCGGCCAGATAGGGCAGTGGCACTTTGGAGAGCTCCGGCACCCAGCGACGAATGAAAACACCTTGCGGGTCCTGGTCTAGCGCCTGTTTGGTGGGGGAGTAGATGCGCAGCGTGTTGATACCCGTGGTGCCGCTTTGCATCTGCATCTGGCTCCAGTGGATGCCGGGCTCGAAATCGAGAAACTGGCGCCCCAGAAACAGGCCCGTTGGTCGCCAATGCAACCACAGGTGGTAGCTGGCAAAGCTCACCAGCATGGCGCGCATACGGAAGTTGAGCCAGCCGGTGGCAAGGAGCGAACGCATGCAGGCGTCCACCATGGGGTAGCCGGTGCGCCCTTCGCACCAGGCGGCAAAGTGGTCGTCGTTGAAATCGTTTTCGCGCAGACCGTCGTACACGCGGGCGAAGTTGTGGAATTCAATGTCGGGCTCGTCTTCGAGCTTCTGCATGAAATGGCAGTGCCAGCGCAGGCGCCCGGCAAAGCCGCGCAGCGCGTAGGCCATGGCGCGGTCTGGCGTACTGCCGATCGCCACCTCGGTGGCCTGGTGCACCGTGCGCAGGGAGAGCGTGCCGAACGCCAAATGAGGACTCAGGCGGCTGCAGCCCTCTTCCGCACTCAAGGGGCTGGAAAGTGCCTTGCGGTAGTCATGGCCACGCACCTGCAAAAAGCTTTGCAGGGTGTGACGCGCAGCCCGCTCGCCCGCAGCCTGCAACACCTTGCCATGCGGGGCCACCCCCAGGCTCGACAGCGTGGGAAGGTCGGGTTGGTCCAGCGTAACCGCAGCGGAAAAACGGCCGTCCAGCAAATGCAAAGGTGCATCCATACGCGCCTGCCAGCGCTGTGCCCAGCCGCTGCGTGTGCGCAAGCGGCGCACCACGCCAGTCTGGGTGAATTCCTGCCAGGGCACGTGGACGGACTGGCACCATGCGGCCACCTGCTTGTCCCGCACATACGACCAGCCCGGGCCGGTTTCTTCGTGGCTCAGCAGGTGGGTGAAAGCCACCTCGCTGTGCAGTTGCGCCAGTACTTCCACAGCCGAGCCCACGCGCACCAGCAGCGGCAGACCGCGCAGCGCCAAAGCGGCCCGCAGTTCGGCCAGGCAAGCCAGTGCAAAGTCCACATGGCTGCCATCGCACTCCGGGCTGCGCATCCATTCGGGTTCGATGACAAACAGCGCCAGCGCATCCGCATCCGCCAGTGCCGCGACCAGCGGCGCGTGGTCGTGCACCCGCAGATCGCGCTTGAACCAGACCAGAGCTCGGCGTGTTGTCAACGTGGCGACCTGCTATTGCCGCGTGTGGGTGGCGCGGTGGCGCAGGAAAACGGCACCGCGCAGCACCGCATGCTTGGTGCGGCGCCCCGCCATGCGCTTGCGCCACATCCGGAAAGACGAAGGCTTCATATGCCGTCGCATCAACTCCATCACGGCGGATTCATTCAAACCAAACTGGGCCTCGATAGCCTCGAACGGTGTGCGGTCTTCCCAGGCCATCTCCACAATGCGGGAGATGCTGGATTCGCAAAGTGCCGCGGAGTCAATCGCAGCGCTGCAGGGAGAAGTTCGCATAGGCACCTTGGACACAGTGAAACCAAGGCGGAATTTTGCCGAATTACCTAAGACGCAGTACCCCGGCAGGGTATTTTTGCCGCCGGCTCACACGAACGACAAAGCTACCCCACAGAACAGCGAAAACCCCACCCAGTGATTCAACCGGAAGGCTTTGAAGCAGCCGTCGCGGGTGCGGTCATGGATCAGGGTGGCGTGCCACACCACCTGCGCCAGCGCGGCGGCCACGCCCAGCCACCAGCCCCAACCGTGCACCAACGGGGCAATCACCCAGGACCAGATGGCCAGATGGATGACGTAGAACGCCAGCACCGCCGGCACATCCCAACGCCCCAGCGTGATGGCCGAGGTCTTCATGCCGATGCGCAGGTCGTCATCGCGGTCCACCATGGCGTACTCGGTGTCGTAGGCCAGCACCCAGAACAGGTTGCCCACCAGCAGCACCCAGGCCTGCAGCGGAATATCGGCCTGCACTGCGGCATAGGCCATGGGGATGCCAAAGCTGAACGCCACGCCCAGCACCGCCTGCGGCATGGAAACAAACCGCTTGGCGTACGGGTAGGCCAGCGACACCGCCAGTGCAGCAAATGACCACGCCACGGCATGCGCGTTGGTGGTGAGTACCAGGCCAAACGCCGCCAGCGCCAGCACGGCACCGACCACCAGCGCCTCGCGCACCGACACCGCACCGCTGGTGACCGGGCGCTGCGCGGTGCGCTTGACGTGGCGGTCGAAATCACGGTCGGCCACATCGTTGATACAGCAGCCTGCGCTACGCATCAGGATGGTGCCCAGGGTAAAGACAATGACCAGGTGCCAGCCCGGAAAGCCGCCCGCCGCCAGCCACAGCGCACTCAGCGAGGGCCACAACAACAATAGCCAGCCAGCAGGCCGGTTCCAGCGGATCAGGTCCAGGTACAGCGAAAAACGTGGTGTCACAAAAATGCTATTATTTTGATAGCTGCCTACGCAATAAATACGGGGGCCAGCAGCCAATTTTGTTCAAAATTACGAGAGCCGGGTCACTCCAGGCAGCTCACAGCCATAAATGGCGTTGCGCAAGGCCGCGATGGCTTCGTAACGGGTAAAGCTGCGCCGCCAGGCCAGCACGACGCGGCGGGTGGGCGGCAGTGCGCCCTTGCCGTCCTGCACCGGCAGGTATTTGACATAGATGTCTTCGTGGCGGCGCTTGCGGTCTTCCAGCGCTTCGCGCGGCACACTCAGGCGCGGCACCAGGGTGATGCCCATGCCCGCGGCCACCATGTACTTGATGGTCTCCAGCGACGACCCCTCAAAGCTCTTGCGGATGCCTTCTGCATCGCTGGAAAAGCGCGCGAACTCCGGGCAGACTTCCAGTACATGGTCGCGAAAGCAGTGGCCATTGCCCAGCAGCAGCATGGTTTCGCTCTTGAGTTCTTCGGTGGTGACGCTGTCTTTTTTGGCCAGTGGATGCGTCATGGGGATGGCCGCGTAAAAAGGCTCGTCATACAGCGGCGCGACCGCCAGTCCGGTGTCCGGAAAAGGCTCGGCCAGGATGGCGCAATCGATTTCGCCGGTGCGCAACATCTCCAGCAGTTTGACCGTGAAGTTCTCCTGCAGCATCAGCGGCATCTGCGGCGAATGGGTAATCACCTGGCGCACCAGATCGGGCAGCAGGTAGGGCGCGATGGTGTAGATCACCCCCAGCTTGAGGGGGCCGGCCAGCGGATCCTTGCCGCGCTTGGCAATGTCCTTGATGTTGGCAGCCTGCTCCAGCACGCTTTGCGCCTGGCGCACGATCTCTTCGCCCAGCGGAGTCACCGCCACCTCATTGGCGCTGCGTTCAAACAGCTTGACGTCAAGCTCTTCCTCCAGCTTCTTCACCGCCACCGACAGCGTGGGCTGCGACACAAAGCAGGCTTCGGCCGCCTTGCCAAAATGCCGCTCGCGCGCCACGGCGACGATGTATTTGAGTTCGGTCAGAGTCATGGCGCTATTGTCCTCCTACCGCCCTGTCTGTGCCGGAATGCCGGCGGCCTGGCGCAAATTGTCGCGCAGGATCTCCATGCGTTCCTTCCAGGCGCGGCGCTCGTCGGGCGGCAAGCCTTTAAGAATGCGGAAGGTGCGCAACTCGGGCTCGTCTTCGCTCCAGTAGTCATCGCGCACACCCACCTCCAGCTCACCGCCGAGGGATGCGATGCTGGCCCCCGCCAGCGTGGTGTGGATGGTCCGGTTGTTGGCGTGCAGCGTGATGCGGCCGGTGGGGTCCAGGTCGATGTACCAGAGAATGCCGCCTTTGTCATTCAGGCCAATCTCGCTGGAAGTTCCGGCAAACCCGGCCGCCTTGCGCCACCGGGCCACCTGCACATCGGGGGTCAACTCCTCTGTGGAAGCTTCGCCGGTCGCCGCCGCTGCTGCAGCCGCTGCGGCTTTGGCCTGAGCAGCTTCCTGGGCAGCTTTTTCAGCCACCTCGGCCTCGCGCTGGATGGTCAGGCGCTTTTCCAGTTTTTCCACCCACAGCCGCAGCTGCGACGCGAACTGCCCAAAGCTGGCCGCCACCGG
>CAUJJV010000013.1 GCA_963205375.1 Pseudomonadota bacterium | reverse complement strand
GGGCGCCGACTGGTTGTGGTCGTCGCGGTGGTCACGGTCATTGCTGCCACGTTTGCCACGCGGGCCGCTGCGCCAGTTGGTGGACCGACCCGCACCTGCGGATGTATCCCCACGCGTCTTGAGTTCTTTCTTCTTGGCAGGGTCTCCAGCCCAGCTGCTGGAGAGCTTGGCGGACTTGACTTCCTTGCCTGCCCCTGCGGGACCTGTGCCGGCGCCACCAGGCGCTGGCTTGGCGGGCTTGGCCACGCCAGTACCCGCTGCGGGCTTGTGCAAGGTGCCTTTGAGGCCGGCCTTGGCATCTACCGCAGGTTTGGGTTCTTCGGGCTTTTTGGCAACCAGCACCTTCTTGGGTGCGGACATCATGCTGCGAATAGCAGCTGCTTCTGCCTCTGCCTTGCGACGACGGTCACCCAGGTCAACCGCACGGGCCACTTCTTCAGCGGCACGGGCCTTGGACTCGGTTTCGGCCTTCTCGCGGGCTTCAGCCTGCGCAGCGGCACGGGCTGCGGCAGCGTCGACCACCTCGGCGGTAGCGGCCGCCTCACCCACTATCGCCTGGCGTTTCTTCAACTCTTCAGCTGCGGCATAACTGGCGGCACGCTCTTCTGCTTCACGCTCGCGCTTTTCAGTCTCTTCACGCTGGCGACGCTTCTCTACGAGGTCATCTTCCTGGCGGCGAATCAGCTCGGCCTGGCGACGTGCATCCTCTTCACGGCGGGCCAGCTCGGCGTGGTCAATGACCGGGGCCGCGGGCACGGCGACAGGCGCGGCGGCGACTTCAGCCTCTTGCTCCACGACTTCGGCCACAGATTCGGTACTGTCATCACGGCGCACGAAGGTGCGCTTCTTGCGCACTTCCACCTGGATGGTGCGCGCCTTGCCGCTGGAGTCGGCCTGTTTGATTTCGGTGGTCTGTTTCTTGACCAGCGTGATTTTCTTGCGGTCAGCCCCGGCCGTGCCGTGGCTGTTTTGCAGGTAGTTCAACAGGCTGTGCTTGTCGGAATCGGTGAGGACATCGGAGGCTGCCGATTTGGCAACCCCAGCCGACTTCAGCTGCTCAAGCAGCGTGTCGGTGGATTTCTTGAGTTCATTGGCAAACTCGGCTACGGTCGTACTGGACATTTGTGCTGATACCTTTCATGACCGTTACTCTTGAGAAGCGGCGTCATTGGTAAACCAATGTTCGCGCGCCTTCATGATGAGGGTCTTGGCTTCGTCCGCAGACTGGCCCGTAATTTCTGTGAGTTCGTCAACGGCGAGGTCCGCCAGATCGTCCAGCGTATGCACGCCTTTGTCTGCCAGTTTGCCGATCAGTTCGGGCGTCAATCCTTGCAGATCGCGCAGGTCCTGGGAGACCTCTTCCACGCTTTCTTCGTGGGCAATTTCCATCGTGAGCAACGCATCCTTGGCACGGTTGCGCAGTTCATGCACCGTGTCTTCGTCGAAGCTCTCAATTTCCAGCATTTCCTGCAGCGGCACATAGGCCACTTCTTCCAGGCTGGTAAAGCCTTCGGCAATCAGGATGTCGGCGATTTCCTCGTCCACATCGAGCTTTTCCATGAACAGCTTGCGGCCGGAATCGGTCTCGACGGCCAGCTTCTGCGCAGATTCGGCGGCATCCATGATGTTGATCTTCCAGCCGGTCAGCTCGGACGCGAGGCGCACGTTCTGGCCACCGCGGCCGATGGCAATCGCGAGGTTCTCCTCGTCCACCACCACATCCATGGCGTGGCGCTCTTCGTCCACCACGATGCTGGATACATTGGCCGGAGCCAGCGCACCAATCACGAACTGGGCAGGATCCTCGCTCCACAACACGATATCGACGCGCTCACCTGCGAGTTCGTTGGTCACGGCGTTGACGCGGGTACCGCGCACACCGACGCAGGTGCCGATGGGGTCCACGCGCTTGTCGTGCGACAGCACGGCGATCTTGGCGCGCGAACCGGAGTCACGGGCGCAGGACTTGATCTCCAGCAGGCCTTGCTCGATCTCGGGCACTTCCTGGCGGAACAGCTCAATCATGAACTCGGGGGCGGAACGCGACAACACGATAGGTGCGCCGCGCAGCGTCAGGTCCACTTCCATGATCATGGCGCGCACACGGTCGCCGGTACGCAGGTTTTCCTTGGCGATCATCTCGCTGCGGCGCAGGCGGCCTTCGACGCGACCGGATTCGACAATGATGTCGCCCTTGTCCATGCGCTTGACGGTGCCGACAAAAATCTTTTCGCCGCGCGACATGAAGTCGTTGAGCAGCATTTCACGTTCGGCATCACGGATCTTTTGCAAGATGACCTGTTTGGCCGCCATGGCACCGATACGGCCAATCGGCACAGACTCGATGGCTTCTTCGATGTATTCGTCGACTTCGATGTCAGGAATTTGTTCCTTGGCTTCGAACAGCAGGATTTCCTGGTCAGGCAACTGCAGGCCGGCCTCATCGGGGACCACATGCCAGCGGCGAAACGTCTCGTAGTTGCCGCTATCGCGATCCAGTGCCACGCGGATATCCACGTCACCGGAGTACAGCTTTTTGGTTGCCTGGGCCAAGGCTGCCTCTACGGCACCCAGCACCACGTCACGTTCCACGTTTTTTTCACGGGAAATAGCTTCTACCAGCATCAACAGTTCGCGATTCATGCCATGACTCTCCTGAACACTCTTATCAATACAAAAACAAAATCTGCGGTACGGACCTAGGCCGCATCACCACCACCGGACACATCACCCGATGCACCCCGGCCCTTGAAACTCACAATCGGCGCCAGCCGCGCTTCGCGCAACTCGTCCAGCGCAAAGCCCATCGCCTGCAGCGGCGGGGGCACACGCTTCTTGCTCACTTTTTGACCGGGCTTGACCTCCGGCGCATCGCTCCAGACGATCTGCCAGCCCACGCTGCCGTCCCCAGCCACCACGCGCTCCAGCGTGCCGCGGAACTTCTTGCGGTTGGCGTTGACGGAGCCGCTGGCGGCCGCTCCAATGGGCGCCTTGAGCGTCAGATCCACCACTTGGCCGACGAAACGCTCAAAATCCTGTACATGGCGCAAGGGACGGTCAATACCGGGCGAGGAGACCTCCAGCCGCTTGTATTCCGCGCCATCGACTTCCAGTGCAAACTGCAATTGGCGCGTCACCTTCTCGCAGTCTTCCACGGTAATAAACTGCTCGGGCGCCACAGATCCTTCTGCGGGCTTCACCCAGGGGAGGTCAATCGTGATGCGCAGCAATCCCCCGGCAGAGCGTTCAATCTCTACCAGGTCATATCCCAGACCGGTAACGGTTTGTTCAACAATTTCCTGCAATGCCACGTTCGATCAGTCCCTCTAGGCTACGTTCAATTCACCACATGCAAAAACAATCGACCAAAAAAAACGGGCGGTAGTTACCCGCCCGTTTGGTCGTGAGGTTTGGATTGTACTGCAATTCTGAGCTAAGTGCCTTGATTTTTAAGGAATTATTCAGCTGCCGCCAGCAGCGTGCGGGTGTACGCATGCTGCGGACGCTCCAGCACGGCATCCACGAGTCCGCTCTCCACAATATGGCCTTGCTGCATGACGGCCACGCGGTGGGCCATGGCCCGAATCACTTCCACATCGTGGGTGATCAACAGGAACGCCAGACCCCTGTCCCGCTGCAGGCGCTGCAGCAGCCGCAGGACCTGCTGGGCCATGGTGACATCCAGGGCGCTGGTGGGCTCATCCAGCACCAGCAACCGCGGATCGACGATGAGGGCTCGTGCAATCGCAATGCGCTGGCGCTGGCCGCCCGAAAACTGGTGGGGATAGCGCTGCAACAGGCCTGGAAACTGACTCTCCATCAGCCCCACAGCACTCAAGGTTTCCTGCACCTGAATCCGGCGTTGGCTCTGGCTCAACTCCGGCGCATGCACCCGCAGGCCTTCTCCCACGATCTCTTCTACGGTCATACGGGGCGACAGTGATGAAAAGGGGTCCTGAAAAACCACCTGAACGCCCTTGCGCAGCGCGCGGTCCAATGCAGCGCCCTGCCCCCAGTGGCTCCCCAGAACCTCCAGTTCACCCTCATGGGACTGCAGTCCCAGCGCAGCCAACGCCAGCGTGGACTTGCCCGAACCGGACTCCCCCATCACACCCAGCGTCTGCCCTGCGGGCAACTCCAGATCCACACCATCGACGGCAACGAAACGCCCTTTGGAAAACCAGCCGCGCACGCCTGGACGCGGTACCGGATAGGCCACGCGGATTCCCTGGCCGCGCAACACGATGGCCGCATCGGGCACCGGCTCCAACACGTTACGCGTTGGGCGGCTCTCCATGAGCCGGCGGGTGTAGGCATGCTGAGGACGGGCAAATACCTCGGCCACGGCACCCTGCTCCACGATGCAGCCGTCTTCCATGACCGCCACGCGGTCCGCAAACTGGCGCACCAGATTCAGGTCGTGCGTGATCAGGATCACCGCCATGCCGTGCTTGCGCTGCAGCTGCGCCAGCAGTTCCAGAATCTGCTTGCGCACCGTCACGTCCAGCGCCGTGGTCGGCTCATCTGCGAGCAGGAGCTTGGGTTTGCAGGCCAGTGCCATGGCGATCATGGCCCGCTGACGCTGGCCACCAGACAGCTGGTGCGGGTAGGCACGGGCGCGGCGCTCAGGATCTTCGATGCCGGTATTTGCTATCAAATCAATAGCTATTCGCGCAGATTCGGCGGGGGCTAGACCCATTTTTTGCTGAAGAACCTCGGCAATCTGCTCGCCAATGCTGAACAAGGGGTTGAGCGCCGTCATGGGCTCCTGGAAGATCATCGCGATGTCCTGCCCGCGAATAACCTGCAAGGCACGCTCCGGCAGGGTCAATAGATCTACAGCGCCCGGTTGGCCTTGCGCTCCCGTAAATAGGGCCTGCCCCTGCACGCTGGCCCCCTGCACCAAGCCCAGCAGGCTGAGGGCGGAGACCGTCTTGCCGGAACCCGACTCCCCCACCAGGGCCAGCTTTTCTCCTGCGGCCACGGTATAGCTGATACCCCGGACCACTTCACGGCCGCCAAAAGCGATCCGCAAGCCCTGGACATTGAGCAAAGGCGCTGCGGCCTTCATACGTCGGCCTTTCGGGGATCCAGTGCGTCCCGTAGCGCGTCGCCCATGAATGTGAGCAGCAGCAGCGTCATGACCAGCACACCAAAGGTGGACAGAGATATCCACCAGGCATCAATATTGTTCTTGCCTTGCGACAGCAGTTCGCCCAGCGAGGGCGTGCCAGGCGGTACGCCCAGGCCGAGAAAGTCCAGCGAGGTCAGCGCCAGAATCGCCCCACTCATACGAAACGGCAGAAAGGTGACCACCGGTGTCAGACTGTTGGGCAGCAGGTGGCGGGTGATGATCTTCCAGTTCGAAACGCCCAGTGCCCGTGCCGCGCGCACATAATCCATCTGCCGGTTACGCAAAAACTCGGCACGCACATAGTCCGACAGACCCATCCAGCCAAACAGACTCAGCAGTATCAACAGCAGGGCAATGCTAGGCGCCAGCACCGCACTGAAAATAATCAACAGGTACAGCTCGGGCATGGCCCCCCATATCTCGATGAAGCGCTGGAATGCCAGATCGGTCTTGCCGCCAAAAAAGCCCTGAATGGCGCCGGTGATCACCCCGAGCACCACGCCGGTGATGGTCAGTGCCAGCGCAAACAACACGCTGACCCGAAAGCCATAAATCAGTTGGGCCAGCAGATCCCGCCCCCGGTCGTCGGTGCCCAGCCAGTTGGCACGTCCCGGTGGCGCGGGATTGGGCGCTGGAGCAAAGTAATTCAAGGTCTTGGGACCGTAGCGGTTGGGCGCAAACACGGCCCAGTTGCCCGGCTCGGCCAGCTTGTTCTGGATGAACGGGTCCAGATAGTCGGTGGGCGTGGCAAAGTCACCGCCAAACGTGGTTTCCGGGTAATCCTTGAGCAGTGGCACGTAGACCTGGCCCTGGTACACCACGACCAGAGGCCGGTCATTCGAGACCAGTTCCGCCACTAGGCTCAAGCCCACCAACACGCAAAATACGATCAGACTGACAAAGCCCATACGGTTGCGCCTAAAGCGCTGCCAGGCCCTTCTACCCGGAGAGAGTTGCGCGATGTCAGGGCCGCCGCAGAGCCGGCTTTGCCGGGCTGCTGGCGGCGCCCCCCCGAGGGGGGAGGCAGCCGCAGGCTGCTTCGGGGGGTTAGTCATATTTAATACGCGGGTCCGCCCATACATAGCAAAGGTCCGAAAGCAGCTTGGTCACCAGGCCAATCAGGGTAAACAGATACAGCGTCCCCATGACGACTGGGTAGTCCCGCCGGATCACGCTCTCGTAGCTCAAGAGCCCCAGACCGTCGAGCGAGAACAAGGTCTCGATCAGCAGCGAACCAGTAAAGAAAGCACCGACAAAAGCGGCCGGAAAGCCGGTAATGATGGGAATCAAGGCGTTGCGCATCACATGCTTCCAAAGCACCTGCCGCTCGGACAGCCCCTTGGCGCGGGCGGTCACCACATACTGCTTGCGGATCTCTTCGAGAAACGCGTTCTTGGTCAGCATGGCAGTTACGGCAAAACTGCCCAGCACCATGGACGTGACTGGTAGCGCGATATGCCACAGGTAGTCGGTGATGCGCGCGCCCCAACTCAAGGTGTCCCAATTGGCGGAGGTCAGCCCGCGCAGTGGAAACCACTGCAACTGGCCACCAAAAATCACCAGCAGTGCCACGCCCAGCACAAAGCCCGGAATCGCATAGCCCACCAGTACCAGCAGCGTTGTCACCAGGTCAAACCGCGAGCCGGCACGCACCGCTTTGGCCACACCCAACGGCACGGCCACCAGATAACTGATGAAGAAGGTCCACAGCCCGAGGCTCATCGACACCGGCAACTTCTCCCAGATCAGTGCGGAGACATCGCGGTTCTGAAAAAAGCTTTTGCCCAGGTCAAACTGCGCAAACTGCTTGAGCATCTGCCAGAAGCGCTCTGGTGCCGGCTTGTCGAAACCGTACAGTGCTTTAGCTTGTTCAATGCGTTTGGGGTCTACACCCTGCGCGCCCCGATAACTCAGGCCACCGCCTTCGGCGCCACTGCCCGCGCCGGCCTTGGCCTCCGCCAGATACTGCTCGACCGGACCTCCCGGCACAAACTGGATGACGACAAACGTCAGGAACAACACCCCCAACAGGGTGGGCACCATCAGCAGCAAGCGTTTCAGGGAATACAGCAGCATGGCCTATTTTGCCCACCAGGTGTCAATCGCCCAACCTTCGCCGGCGGCATACGGCGGCATGGTGTCGGGTTTTGCCAAACGCCAAGCGTTGTAGGCCATGCGGTGCGTGCCGGCAGACCATTGGGGCACCAGCAGGTGCAGATGGCCAATCACGCGATCAAGCGCGCGGCAGGCCGGGAGCAGTTGCGCCTTGGTTTTGGCGCTGGTAATGCGCGTGATCAAGGCATCCACCGCGACATTCTTGACACCGCTGTGGTTGCCGGAATCTTCCTGGTCCGCCGCCTTGCTGCCAAACAGATCGGCAAACTCCTGCCCCGGGTTGTGGGTGCCCTGGTAGGCCAGGGAAGTGATATCGAATTCAAATTTCTGCAGACGCTGCTGGTACAGCGCAAAGTCCACCGGACGGAACTTGAGTTGCACACCAATCTTCTCCAGATTACGCGCCCAGGGCGTCACCACCCTTGCGCCACCCTCGTTGCTGTCCAGGTACTCCAGCACAAAAGGCTCACCTTTGGCGTTGCGCAAAGCACCGTCACGGTACTCCCAGCCGGCGTCTTTGAGCAGCTGCTGCGCGCGGCGCAGGTTGTCGCGCAGGCTGCTGTCGCCATCGGTCCGCGGCGGCGTGGCCACCGGCCCAAACGTGGACGCAGGCAACTGCGCCCTGAAAGGCTCCATCAGCGCCAGCTCGGCAGCATCCGGCAGGCCATTGGCCTG
>CAUJJV010000012.1 GCA_963205375.1 Pseudomonadota bacterium | reverse complement strand
CCGCGCACGCCGTGGTTGGCCCGGATTCTGGCGGTTGCCATTGCGGCGTATGCGCTCAGTCCTGTCGATCTGATTCCTGACTTCATTCCTGTGCTGGGTTATCTGGACGATGTGCTCTTGGTTCCCCTGGGGTTGTGGCTGGTGATCCACTTCATTCCGCCCCAAGTGCTGAGCGCATCCCGAGAGAAAGCCGCATCTCTGCTCGCCCGGCCACGCAGCTATGTGGCTGCGGCATGGATCGTGGGGATCTGGGTGGCGTGCATCGTGGCGCTGGCCCTTTGGTGGCAGAGCCGGTAATCCGCCAAACCCCTACAATTTGCCAAACACATAAGGGGACAGGCATGCTGAAAATGTTTGGTATCGGAAAGGCACCATCTACCGCGCCATCGACTGCGCCAGCGGCCTCCCCGCAAACCACCATGCAACGCGAACTGGTTCGCGGCGCGTTGCAGGACACCCTGCAAAAGCATGGATTGCAGCCCGGCTCGATTACCTGCGACGTCCTGCCCAAGGCGGCCGACGCTACGAACACGCTGGTACTGCTGACTGTCGTCAAGTGGCATGGCGCCCTGATGGAATATGCACCCGCACTGGAGCAGGAGTTGCTCAAGGCGATTGACCGCGTAGACACCGCCACCATACCCGCCGGCTACACCTTCGCGTGGAAGTTTGCGCCCGATTGCGGCTGCCCGCAAACCGCCATGCCCCGGCCAGACGCTTGGTCCAAGCCCGCACAAAAGACCGTTGTCGCCCACGAAGAGGCCAAGGCTGAGTTGCACAAGAAGTTCGACAAGGTCCATTCCGAATACGACCACCGCAGCTCCGGATTTGCGCCCACCGAGCCCGGACCACTCCGTTAATTCCCGATTCTCCAAACCTCCTACAGAAAGCGCCCGCACCATGCCTTTGCCAATGTCTTCCCGCAGCCACACACTTTTGCGCAAGGGCGTGTTTGCATTGCTGGCCGTAGCATCCGTCACCACACTGGGCGGCTGCGCCATCTGGCCCCAGGCGCTGACCTTCGGGTCAGACCCCATGCCCGAGCAGGCACCGCCACCACCACCGCCCACCATTGCACCGGCAGAGCCCACTCCCGCACAAGCCGCCCCGACACCGGCGGTGGAAACCAAGAGCGCAGTCACTGTCACACCCGTGGCGGAGCCCGTCGCGGCAGAAGCTGCGCCCGCACCCAAAGCGCTGCCACCGGCCACCGAGGCGATGGCGCCCACTCCGGCCCCCGCCGTGGCGCCAGCCGTCCACAAGGTGCCCGCAGCCGGCATGGCACACGGGTATTACGTGAACGCCGGGTTGTTTGCCGTGCCTGCCAACGGCCGCAAAGCCTACGACAAGCTGGAGCGTGCGGGCCTGCCGGTATTTACCGAAGTTCTGAACACCAGCAAAGGCCAGCGCACCCGTGTGCGCGTAGGACCCTACCCCACCAAAGCCAAAGCCGATGCAGCGGCCAAGAAGGTTCGCGCGCTCAAGTTGGACGCCAACGTCTTCAAGCACTGAGCTTCTCTGCCCCCCGGGGGCGTCGCCCGCGCCCCCCGCGCACAGGATTTGCCTTAAATCAAGCAAATCAGGGTTTACCCGCAATAGACTGGGCGCAATGACAACTAAAACCACAGAAACCCACTGAGGAGACAACTTTGCTGCCCGCCTACATCACCCACGCCGATTGCGTCCGCCACGAAATGGGGCCCCACCACCCCGAATGCCCGGAACGACTGGGCGCCATCAACGACATGCTGCTGGTCAAGGGCCTGCTGGACTACATGAACAACTACGACGCCCCTTTGGCGACCGTAGAGCAGCTGGGGCGGGCACACACCACGTCGTATGTGAATGAATTGATTGCGGCGGCACCGACCGAGGGTTACCACAAGGTCGACCCGGATACCGACATGAATCCGTATACGGTCAAGGCTGCGCTGCGCGCTGCCGGTGCGGCGGTGCGGGCCACTGACCTGGTGCTGTCGGGCGAAGTACCTACGGCGTTTTGCAGCGTCCGCCCGCCGGGCCACCATGCCGAGCGTGCGGCGGCCATGGGTTTCTGTTTCTTCAATAACCTGGCTGTGGGCGCACGCCATGCGCTGGATGTGCATGGGCTGCAGCGCGTGGCGCTGATCGACTTTGATGTGCACCACGGCAATGGCACGGAAGATATTTTCAAGGGTGACGACCGGGTGCTGATGTGCTCCATCTTCGAGGAGGGCCTGTACCCCTTCTCCGGCGAAAACGCCAAGGGTGACAACATGGTGAACGTGGGCCTGCCCTCGCGTTCAGGCAGCGACAAGTTCCGCGAAGCGGTCACCACGCAATGGATACCGGCGCTGGACGCGTTCAAGCCACAACTGATTTACATCTCGGCCGGGTTTGATGCCCACCGCGAGGACGACATGGGCAACCTGGGCCTGGTGGATGCCGACTACGCCTGGGTCACCCAGCAGCTCATGGCGGTGGCCAAGCGCCACTGCCAGGGCCGCATCATTTCCTGCCTGGAAGGCGGCTATGTGCTCAACCCGCTGGCGCGCAGCGTGGCCGAACACGTCAAGGTGCTCATCGGCGCCGACTGAAAATTTTATGGACAAACACTACCTTACCCCCCTCTTCTCACCGGAAACGGTCGCAGTCTTTGCCGGTCCAGTGGATGACCCTGCCGCGCAAACGTCCCAGGGCCGCGCCCTGACGGAGGCGATCAAGGCGCAGGAGTTCAAGGGGGTATTGCGGTTCCTGGATATTCAGACCAGCGGCACGCTGGCGGATCTGGCGCAGGCCCGCGCCGATCTGGCCGTCATCGCACTGCCTCCGAAAGACGTCAGTGCTGCGCTGGAAATTGCCGGGCGCATGGCCTGCCGGACC
Organism: Pseudomonadota bacterium; assembly: GCA_963205375.1. GTDB lineage: Bacteria > Pseudomonadota > Gammaproteobacteria > Burkholderiales > Burkholderiaceae_C > Allorhodoferax. The sequence goes on along the minus strand of CAUJJV010000012.1, from coordinate 738 downwards.
GCGCTCGTCGTCTCCAGCGGTATCACGGCAGACCACGCAGCGGAACTGAAGAAGATCGCGCGGCGGGAAGGGGTGCAGCTGCTGGGCCCCAATTGCCTGGGCCTGCAGCGCCCGCAGCTCGGACTCAATGCCAGTGCGGCCGGCCCTCTGGCGCGCCGGGGTTCGCTGGCGCTGGTATCACAGTCGGGTGCGCTGACCTCCAGCATGCTGGACTGGGCCACCAACAACGCCGTGGGATTCTCGTCCGTGGTCTCCCTGGGGCCGCACACCGGTGTGGACATTGCACAGGTGCTCGATTTCCTGGCCAACGACGCGCAGACACACAGCATCGTGGTGTACCTCGAAGGTATTTCCAATGCGCGCCGTTTCATGAGCGCCTTGCGCATGGCGGCCAATGCCAAACCGGTGGTCGTGCTCAAGGCAGGCAGAAAGCCTGCAGGCAACGAAGCCGCACAAACCCACAGCGGGGCCATCGTCGGCAGCGACGATGTGTTTGACGCTGCGCTGCGCCGCGCCGGCGCAGTGCGGGTGCGTTCGTTTGTGGAACTGTTCTCTGCAGCCAAATGCCTCGCCTCGCGCTACCGGCCGGTGGGCAAGCGGTTGGCTATCGTTACCAACGGGGGCGGGCCGGGTGTGCTCGCTGCGGACTGGGTCAACGAAATTCATCTGGAGCTGGGCAAACTGTCGGCCGCCAGCGCGGCGACCCTCAAGCCACTGCTGCCCGAACAAGCCTCCCTG
>CAUJJV010000011.1 GCA_963205375.1 Pseudomonadota bacterium | reverse complement strand
CCCGCCATCCTCGCGCCGCTGCCGGGTTTTGTGATGTACGCGATGAGCGCCGCTTTGCAGGGGCTGGACTTCATTGGCGTGCCGCTCACGGCCGACTTTGCCTTGGACGTGACGGCCATGGTGCATGCCATCGAAACCCGCCAGCCCGCCATCATCTACCTGGCCTACCCCAACAACCCCACGGCCAATTTGTGGGACGAAGCCGACATGGCCCGTGTGGTGGCCGCCGGCGCCGCAGCGGGCAGCCTGGTGGTGATTGACGAGGCCTACCAGCCGTTCTCCAGCCGTACCTACCTGGACGTTATTCGCGCCAACCCGGCGCAAAACGCCCATGTGCTGCTGATGCGCACCATGAGCAAATTCGGGCTGGCCGGCGTGCGACTGGGCTACATGATGGGACCGGCCGCGCTGATCGCACAGGTGGACAAGGTGCGTCCGCCCTACAACATCAGCGTGCTGAACTACGAGTGCGCCCTGTTTGCGCTTGAACACCAGGAGGTATTTGCGGCCCAAGCCCGCGAAATATGTGCGCAGCGTGCTATGCTTTTGGAAGCGTTGCGTGCCTTGCCGGGCGTGAAAGCCTGGGACAGCGATGCCAACATGGTGCTGGTGCGCATCCTGGGCGAAGGCGAACGGGCACAAAAAGTGTTCGACGGATTGAAGGCGCATGGTGTTCTGGTCAAGAACGTTTCTAAAATGCACCCATTGCTGGCCCAATGTTTGCGTCTGACCGTTGGCACTGCCGCGGAGAATGCCCAATTGCTGAAGGCCTTGCAGGAAATCTTATGACCAACTATCCCATCACCGAAGTTCCCCAGACGGTATCGCCCCGCATTGCCGAGGTGTCGCGCAAGACCGCCGAGACGCGCATCCGCGTCAAGGTCAATCTGGATGGCACCGGCCAGTCGCGCCTGTCTACCGGCATTGGTTTTTTCGACCACATGCTCGACCAGATCGCCCGCCACGGCATGATCGACCTCGACATCGAGGCCGACGGCGATTTGCATATCGACGGCCACCACACGGTGGAAGACGTGGGCATCACCCTGGGCCAGGCGTTCCATCAGGCCGTCGGCGACAAAAAGGGGATTCGCCGCTACGGCCACGCCTATGTGCCACTGGACGAGGCCTTGAGCCGCGTGGTGATTGATTTTTCGGGCCGCCCCGGGCTGGTGATGGACGTGCCGTTCAAGGCCGGCATGATCGGTAGCCTGGATACCCAACTGGTCCACGAGTTCTTTCAGGGTTTTGTGAACCACGCGTTTGTGACATTGCACATCGACAACCTCAAGGGCGAAAACGCCCACCACCAGGCCGAGACCGTGTTCAAGGCCTTTGCCCGTGCACTGCGCTTTGCCGTGGAGCTGGATCCGCGCGCGCTGGGGACCATCCCCTCCACCAAGGGCTCGCTCTAGTTTATGTATCAAATTGGCCTCTACCCTCCGTCGAATGGGCGTGGGCAGCTATGAAAAAAGTAGCAGTTGTAGATTACGGCATGGGCAACCTGCGATCGGTCACCCAGGCCGTGATGCATGTGGCGGCCGATGCGGGTGTCGAAGTCGTGTGGGCGCGAACCCCGCAAGAGGTGATGGACGCCGAACGTGTGGTGTTGCCTGGGCAGGGCGCCATGCGCGACTGCATGCGCGAGTTGCATGACTCGGGCATGTTCGACGCCGTCATGCATGCGGCTGCCAACAAGCCCTTGATGGGTGTGTGTGTGGGCATGCAGATGCTACTGGACCACAGCCAGGAACTCGACACCGCCTGCCTGGGGCTGATCCCCGGTGATGTGGTCAAGTTCGATCTGGCCGGCCAGCACCAGCCCGATGGTAGCCGGTACAAGGTGCCGCAGATGGGCTGGAACCAGGTGTGGCAATCGGGCCAGCATGGTCGCCACCCCGTTTGGGGCGATGTACCCGATGGTGCGTACTTTTACTTTGTGCACAGTTACTACGCCCAGCCGTCGGATGAGCGCCACACCGTAGGGGAAACCGACTATGGTCAGCGTTTTACCTCGGCCATTGCGCGTGATAACATTTTCGCAACCCAGTTTCACCCCGAAAAAAGCGCAGAACACGGCTTGGCCCTCTACCGGAACTTCCTCCACTGGAATCCCTGACCTCCATCTGCCGCGCTTATTACTGGTTCCGCATCCCTTTCCTATTCTTGTTCCACCACTGAAGCACCATGCTTTTAATTCCTGCGATTGACCTCAAAGACGGCCACTGCGTACGCCTCAAACAAGGCGACATGGACCAATCCACCACGTTCGGCGAGGAGCCCGACGTCATGGCCCGCAGCTGGGTGGACAAGGGCGCGCGGCGTCTGCATCTGGTGGACTTGAACGGCGCGTTTGCCGGACATCCCAAGAACGAGATGGCCATTCGCAAGATCCTCAAGGAAGTCGGCAGTGAAGTGGACGTGCAGCTCGGCGGCGGTATTCGCGACCTCGACACGATTGAGCGCTACCTCGACGCCGGCCTGCGCTACGTCATCATCGGTACCGCCGCGGTCAAGAATCCCGGCTTCCTGCAGGACGCCTGCACCGCGTTTGGCGGCCACATCATCGTGGGGCTGGACGCCCGTGACGGCAAGGTGGCCACCGACGGCTGGAGCAAGCTCACCCGCCACGACGTGATCGACCTGGGCAAAAAATTTGAAGACTACGGTGTTGAAAGCATCATCTACACCGACATCGGCCGTGATGGCATGCTCAGCGGCATCAACATCGACGCCACCGTCAAGCTCGCGCAAGCGCTCTCCATTCCCGTCATCGCCTCGGGCGGCCTTTCCAACATGGCCGACATTGAGGCCCTGTGCGAAGTGGAAAGCGAAGGCGTCGAAGGTGTGATCTGCGGACGCGCCATCTACAGCGGCGACCTGGACTTCCAGAAGGCGCAAGAGCGCGCCGATGAATTGAACGGCTGATGCTAGCCAAGCGCATCATCCCTTGCCTGGACGTGACCGGTGGCCGCGTGGTCAAGGGCGTCAATTTCGTCGAGCTGCGCGATGCCGGGGACCCGGTGGAAATTGCGGCGCGTTACAACGACCAGGGTGCGGACGAACTGACGTTTCTGGACATCACTGCCACCAGCGATGGCCGCGACCTGATTTTGCACATCATCGAAGCGGTGGCCTCCCAGGTGTTCATTCCGCTCACCGTGGGTGGCGGAGTGCGTACCGTAGAAGATGTGCGCCGCCTGCTCAATGCAGGGGCCGACAAGACCAGCTTCAATTCGGCGGCCATTGCCAATCCGCAGGTCATCGAAGACGCATCCCACAAATACGGTGCACAGTGCATCGTGGTCGCCATTGATGCCAAGCGCCGCTACGGCGAAGACCTGCTCAACCGCGGTGAAGGCTGGGATGTTTACAGCCACGGTGGTCGCAAGAACACTGGACTGGACGCCGTGGCCTGGGCCACCGAGATGGCACGCCGGGGCGCAGGCGAGATCTTGCTGACCAGCATGGACCGCGATGGCACCAAGTCCGGTTTTGATCTGGCCTTGACCCGAGCGGTCGCCGATGCGGTGAGCGTGCCGGTGATTGCGTCCGGTGGCGTGGGCAATCTGGACCATTTGGCCGACGGCGTGCAGCAGGGTGGGGCCGATGCGGTGCTGGCTGCCAGCATCTTCCACTACGGTGAGTACACCGTGGGCCAGGCCAAGGCGCGCATGGCTGAGCGCGGCATCCCGGTCAGAATTTAAGCGATTTAGGGCTCTAGCCCTCGTCGAACCTGCGCAAGCAGCTATCAAAAAAGTAGCAAATGGAATCTGCACAATCTCCGGCCGTTGGCTGGCTCAAACACATCCGCTGGGATTCCAAGGGCCTGGTGCCTGTGATCGCGCAGGAGCAGGGTACCAACGATGTGCTGATGTTTGCCTGGATGAACCGCGAAGCCCTGCAAAAGACCGCCGAGCTGGGGCAGGCGGTGTATTTCAGCCGTTCCCGTAACAAGCTTTGGTACAAGGGCGAAGAGTCCGGCCATGTGCAGAAGGTGCATGAAATCCGCATGGACTGCGACAACGATGTCATTCTGCTCAAAGTCACGCAGCTGGGGCACGAGCCCGGCATTGCCTGCCACACCGGCCGTCACAGTTGTTTCTTCAGCGTGCTGGACAATGGCGTGTGGAAATCTGTCGACCCGGTCTTGAAAGACCCTGAAACCATCTACAAATAGCACCATGACTGCAAACACGACTTCCCAGGACGCCCTGGCCCGGCTGGCCGCGGTGATCGAGAGCCGCAAGGTTGCCAACGGTGGCGACCCCACGGCCAGCTACGTCGCGCGCCTGCTGCACAAGGGGCCTGATGCCTTTCTGAAGAAAATTGGCGAGGAAGCCACCGAGGTGGTGATGGCCGCCAAGGACGCCGACCACGGAGGCGATGCCACCAAGATCGTCTACGAAGTGGCCGACCTGTGGTTTCACTGCATGATTGCGCTGGCCCACTATGGCCTGACGCCTGCCGATGTCATCGCTGAACTGGAGCGCCGCGAGGGCACCAGTGGCATTGAAGAAAAAGCGCTACGCAAGGCGGTTGCGCGTGACGCGAGTGAAGGAGCCCCCACATGAGCCAGGATTTCACGACGCCGGTATCACCAGACCCGGCCACTTTGCAGAAGCTGCAGTCGCTCAACACGATTGGCACCATCAGTTATGTAATGCACCTGATCGTGGCGATTGGCGCAGTGATTCCTGGCGGGCAGTTTGGCCCGGTGTTGCTGATTGCGGCCTTGGTCCTGGATATGGTCAAGCGCAGTGATGCCGAAGGCACCTGGCATGCATCGCATTTCCGCTGGCGCATTCGCACGGTGATCATCGCCGGTGTGCTGTATCTGGTGACCGCACCGCTGTGGATTCTGTTTTTGATTCCCGGGTGGATTGCCTGGACAGCTATTTCCATCTGGTTCCTCTACCGCATCGTCACTGGCTTCCTTGCCATGAACAAAGGCCAGGAGATGGAGATTCCCGCATGAGTGCTGATAACCACGTCCACGACGACAATTGCCTGTTCTGCAAGATTGCCGCCAGGAAAATTCCCTCGAAGACCGTCTACGAAGACGAAGAGTTTTACGCCTTTCACGACATCGCGCCGTGGGCGCCGGTCCACTTCTTGATTATTCCCAAAGCGCACATTGTGTCCATGGCCCATGTGGGTCCGGAGCATGCCCCTTTGCTGGGGCGCATGATGGCGCTGGTGCCCAAGCTGGCTGCCCAGGAGGGTTGTAACCCTTATCCGGATGGGGGCTTCAGGCTGGTCACCAACACCGGCAAGGAAGGTGGGCAGGAGGTTCACCACATGCATTTTCATGTCATGGGTGGTTCCCGCCCATGGTTGCGCGGCTGAGTCACTAGAATACAAAACATTCGTTAGGAGTAATTCATGGGTTCATTTTCCATTTGGCATTGGCTGATCGTTCTGTTGATCGTGGTGATGGTGTTCGGCACCAAGAAGCTCAAGAACATGGGTTCGGATCTGGGTGGTGCCGTCAAGGGCTTCAAGGACGGCATGAAAGAAGGCTCCACCACGGCGGAAGAGAAGTCGGCGGCACCTGCCCAGGTTGCTACCAACGCGACTGCCGAAAAAACCACGATCGACGTGGAAGCCAAGCAGAAGTCATAACTGAGTGATCGACCTCGGCATATCGAAAATAGCGCTGATCGGTGCGGTGGCGTTGATCGTCATCGGGCCCGAGAAGCTGCCGCGCGTGGCGCGTACCGTGGGCACTTTGCTGGGCAAGGCGCAGCGCTACGTGGCCGACGTCAAGGCCGAAGTCAGCCGCTCGATGGAGCTCGAAGAGCTCAAGAAGATGCGTGACACCGTCGAGAACGCTGCGAAGGACGTGGAAAACACGATCCAGTCGGAAACCAGTGATTTCGAAAAATCCTGGTCCGAAGCAACACAGGATGCCTTGCCTGCAGCCGAGCCGGAGGTGCCGCAGTACCGGCATCCCAAGAAGAAATGGCGCCTCAAGCAGGGCGCCACGCCGCAGTGGTACAAAGCCCGCAATGGCGTACGCACCAAGGCCCTGTCTGGCGCTGCCCGCGTGGCACGGTACCGCCCGCAACGGCTCAGCTAGAACACAGAGTTTTCACCACCCATGGCTTCTGAAGATAAAACGCCGCCCGATGAACTGGCGGGTACTGAGCAACCCTTTGTGCAGCACCTGGTGGAGCTGCGCGACCGGTTGATCAAGGCGGCTATTGCGGTGGGTGTGGCTGGCGCGGTGCTGGCCCTGTTTCCCGGCCCGGCTGCGCTGTATGACATTCTGGCTGCACCGTTGGTGGCCACACTGCCAGCCGGTGGCAAGCTGATTGCCACCTCGGTGATCTCGCCGTTTCTGGTGCCACTCAAGATCATGCTGATGACGGCCTTTCTGCTGGCGTTGCCAGTGGTACTCTGGCAGGTCTGGGCCTTTGTCGCGCCGGGGCTTTATTCGCATGAAAAGAAGCTGGTGCTGCCGCTGGTGGTGTCCAGCACCGTGCTGTTTTTTGTGGGCGTGGCGTTCTGCTACTTCTTCGTGTTTGGGCAGGTGTTCAAGTTCATCCAGGGTTTTGCCCCCACGAGCATTGCCGCTACACCCGACATCGAGTCCTACCTGGACTTTGTGCTGTCCATGTTCCTGGCTTTTGGCATGGCGTTTGAAGTGCCGATCGTGGTGATCGTGCTGGCCCGCATGAATATTGTGACGATCGAAAAGCTCAAGGCGTTCCGCAGCTATTTCATCGTGCTGGCGTTTGTGATCTCAGCCATCGTGACGCCGCCCGATGTGGTGTCGCAGCTGGCGTTGGCGATTCCGATGTGCATCTTGTATGAGATTGGCATCTGGGCCGCCCAAATATTCATCAAGCACACCCAGGCACCGCCTGAAGAGGCTCCCTCTTCGGGGGCTTGAGAGTTAAATAGGCCGCTAGCCCCCGTTTTTATTGGGGGTTTCGCTACTGAAATTGTAACAATTACTGTGGTTGTGGCCGGGGCTTGGGACGCACACCCGGGCTCACATCCAGTTCCATGTTCTGGTTCTTGCGGGCAATCACAAAGCGTGTGGCCGTGCCCGGCTTGAGGCCCGAGACCATGGACAGCAACTGGGTCACATCCTTGACGGGCTTCTCCCCAATGCTCACGATCACATCACCGGGGCGAATGCCCGCTTTGGCTGCCGGGCCGTTTTGCAGCACCCCGGTAATGATGACGCCTTCTTTGATTTTGACGTCAAAGGTCTCGGCCAGTTCCGGGGAAAGGTCGCTGGGCTCCACGCCAATCCAGCCGCGGGTGACCTGGCCGTCCTTCACCAGGCCATCGAGCACCTGCTTGGCAGTCGACACCGGAATGGCAAAGCCAATGCCCATGCTGCCACCCGAGCGGGAATAGATGGCGGTATTGATACCCAGCAGGTTGCCATTGGTGTCCACCAGTGCGCCCCCTGAGTTGCCGGGGTTGATGGCGGCGTCGGTCTGGATGAAGTTCTCGAATGTATTGATACCCAGCTGGTTGCGGCCCATGGCACTCACAATGCCGCTGGTGACGGTCTGGCCCACGCCAAACGGGTTGCCGATGGCCAGCACCTGGTCGCCCACTTCCAGGTTGTCGGAACTGCCCAGAACGATGGTGGGTAGCTTGTCGAGTTCGATCTTGAGCACGGCCAGGTCGCTGTCGGGGTCGGTGCCGATCACCTTGGCTACGGCGTGGCGGCTGTCGTTGAGGAAGACCTCAATCTCGTCGGCACCTTCAATCACATGGTTGTTGGTCAGGATGTAGCCGCTGGGGCTGACGATCACACCGCTGCCCAGGCCGCTTTGCGCCTCACTCCCTTGGTCGCCATAGAAAAAGCGGAACCAGGGGTCGTTGGCATTGGGGTTCCTGCGCGGTGCTTTGCTGGTGCTGATGCTCACCACGGCGGCAGACGCCTTTTGCGCCGCCAGCCGGAAGCTGCCTGCGGGCACTTCCCCTGGTTTGCCGGCGGGTGCCTCAAACAGCGCGACTGCGCTGGATGTGGTGGGCGCCTGGTTGAGCCATTGGGGCTTCAGGGTTGCCACCACAAAATATGCGGCGAGCAACACGGTTGCGGATTGGGAAAAAAGCAGCCAGAGTCGTTTCATGCGGCAAATTGTAGGGCGCAACCCCGCAAGTCAAGCCCAGGCTGCGGATATGGCACCGTTTATCGCAGTACATTGCGGGGAAACCATGTCCAAGCGCAGCGAAGTCATCCATATCCATGCGGACGCGCCCGCCAAGCCGGTACAGGGCGCACCCTGCAACGGTTGTGGTGTGTGCTGTCTGGCGGAGCCGTGTCCGCTGGGGATGGTGCTGTCCCGCAAACGCCAGGGTGCCTGCGTGGCGCTGCGCTGGAGTGCCGCAGACCACCAATACCGTTGCGGCGCGACACAGGGCCCCTGGGGTTTTCTGGCCCGCCGATGGATTTCTGCAGGAACCGGGTGCGACAGCAGCCTGCAGGCCCTGCATCCACTCAACGACAATGGTGGCCATGACTGATCGCCTGGAATTGCTCACCACGCTCGATGCGTTGCTGCAGCCCGAACGCTTCAAGGACTATTGCCATAACGGCCTGCAGGTCGAAGGCCGCACGCAGGTGCGCAAAATTGTTTCTGGCGTTACGGCCAGCCGTGCGCTGATCGAGGCTGCCATCGAAGCCCAGGCTGATGCCATTTTTGTGCACCATGGCCTGTTCTGGCGCGGGTTTGAAGGCCGCATTACCGGCTGGATGCGCCAGCGGCTGGGTTTGCTGTTGCAGCACGATATCAATCTGTTTGCCTACCATCTGCCGCTGGACGCCCATCCCGAGCTCGGCAACAACGCCCAGCTGGGCCGGGTACTGGGGCTGGAGGGCCCTGCGGGTCGGATCGGCGAACAGTCGCTGTGCTGGCTGGGTGGGGCGGCGGGCGGCGGCGCATTCGAGAATGCCCAGGCGCTGGCCAGCCATGTGGAAAACAAGCTGAAACGGTCGGTAACCCTCGTCGATGCTGCGCAAGGTGCTATAAAAAAAGTAGCGTGGTGCACGGGTGGTGCGCAAGGCTACTTTGAGGCGGCTATTGCCGCAGGGGCAGATGCCTTCATCACTGGAGAAATCTCGGAGCCCCAGGCCCACTATGCGCGCGAGTGTGGCGTGGCGTATCTGGCCTGTGGCCACCATGCCAGCGAGCGCTACGGTGCCCAGGCGGTGGCGGGCCATGTCGCTGCGCAGCTGGGGCTGGAGCATGTGTTTATTGACATCGACAACCCGGCCTGAGCCATGACTGCTGACACAACGACGCCTGCGATGGCCATTACCCAGGGCGACGCAGCCGGGATTGGCCCGGAAATCATCGCCAAATGCTTTTTCAGCCATCCCGAGGTGATGCGCGGCTGTTTTGTCGCGGGTGACGTGCGGACGATGCGCACTGCGGCAAGTTTGCTGGCTGCGCCCGGGCAACTCCAGATGCCGGTGGCGCAGATTGCAAATCCGGAAGAAGCGAAGGATGTCCCGCCCCACTGCATTCCGGTGCTGCAGGTGGGGCCG
>CAUJJV010000010.1 GCA_963205375.1 Pseudomonadota bacterium | reverse complement strand
GTGCCCGGCATCATGCCCATCACCAGCTCGACGCAACTCATGCGTTTTTCCGACGCCTGTGGGGCCGAGATTCCGCGCTGGATCCGTCTGCGTCTGCAGAGCTTTGGTGACGATACCGCGTCCATCAAGGCGTTTGGCCTGGATGTGGTGACCGACCTGTGCGAACAGCTGCGTGCAGGTGGTGCACCGGCCATCCACTTCTACACCATGAACCAGAGCGCGCCCACGCTGGCGCTGTGCGATCGGCTGGGGCTGCTGTCCTGATGCACCCAACCCGCTGACCCCATAATGGAAGCGATTCCGCCTTGGGGCGGGGGGCTGCGAGAGGTTGCGATGGTCACGATAGGAAAACCATGAGATTGGCGTTTGGCATGCGTCTGGGATGGTTGTGCCTCGGTGCCGTGTGGGGTGGTCTGGCGCTGGCTCAACCCGCAGGATCCGCGCCGCTGCCCATGGGGTTCGAAACCGCCTGGGAGCAGCTTCGCGCGCATTCAGGCAAGCTGGCGGCAGCCCAGTCGGCACTGCAGGGCAAGCAGTTGCAGGCCGAGGGCCTGCAGGGACTGGGAGGCCCCTCCGTGGCAGTGTCGGCCGCCACATATTCCTACAACGCCAACCTCACACTCGACCTGGACCCGATCAACCAGCGCCTGGCCCAGCTCGGCCAGCAGTTTCAGGCGCCCATGGCAGGAGTGCCTGTGACGCCGGTCACTGTCGGCTCCCTGCCGCAAAGCTATACCTACAACCACCATGGCAGCGGCAACACGGCTTCGGTATCACTGATGTGGCCGCTGTACGTGGGCGGCGCCACCCAGGCCGCGCGCGCGCTGGTGGCGGCACAGGGAGACGAGGCCCAGGCCGATGCCCAGCGCACCGGGCATGAACTGATGACGCTGCTGGTGCAGCGCTATTTCGGCGCCCAACTGGCCGCGCGCGCAGCGAGCCTGCGCCAGGCCGCTTACGGCAATGTGCAGGAGCACGATCGTGCGGTGGAGAAGATGCTCGCGGCTGGCGTGGTGTCGCGCGTGGAGCGGCTGCAGGCCCGCGCCGCAGTCGAAGACGCACGGCGCAATGCGCTCAAGGCCCAGGACGATGCGGAGCTCTCCAGCATTGCGCTGGCACGTACCGTGGGCGCCAGCGCGCAGGTGATTCCGCAGTCGCCGCTGTTTGTCTGGAGCACCCCGGTGCAGCCGATGGACTACTTCCTGCAGGCGGCCCTGCAGCACCATCCGGGGCTGGCCAAGGTGGCAGCCAAGAAAGCGCAGGCCGAGAGCCTGCATGCCGGCGAAGAAGGTCTGCGCAAGCCCCAGGTATTCGCTTTCGGCCAGCACGCACTGACCTCCGGTAACCCGGACTGGGTGGCGGGCGTGGGCGCACGCTGGACGCTCTACGACCCGGTGGACCGCGACAAGATGGCTGCCGCCTCGCAGCAGCAGATTGCCCAGGCCGAGCACACCGATGCCCAGGCCCGCAACGACATTGCCCTGCTGGTGGAACGCAACTGGCGTGTGCTGGAGCAGGCGCGGCGCCAGTTCCTGAGCATGCAGCCTGGTGCCGAAGTGGCCGACGAAGTGCTGCGCCTGCGCAAGGCCGGACTGAGGGAGGGCACCAGCACGGCGGTGGACCTGATGGATGCGGAAATGTATGTGGTCAAGGTGCAGACCGAGCGCGCCCAGGCGGCCTACGACTACGTGGTGGCACTGGCCAGCCTGCTTGAAGGCTGTGGTTTGTCTGAAGAGTTTGCCGCCTACATGGCGCGCGCCGATGTGAAGGTGGAATGACGATGCAGCACAAGACGTTGGCCGTGGGCGCACTGGCCGTGGCAGTGGTGGGATTTCTGGGCTACGGTCTGTGGCGTGCCGGGCAACCGGCCCCCGAGGTGTTCCAGGGGCAGATGGAGGCGCGCGAGACCGACATCGCCGCCAAGGTGCCCGGCCGCATCGCGCAACTGCTGGTCAAGGAAGGTGACTTGGTGCAGGTCGGCACACCGCTGATACGCATGGACAGCCCGGAGGTCAACGCCAAGCTGGCCCAGGCCACGGCCGCGCAGGAGGCCGCCCAGGCCGTGGCGGCCAAGGCCCAGGCGGGCGCCCGTCCGCAGGAAGTGGAGATGGCACGCATGAACTGGCAGCGCGCCGAGGCCGCCGCCGAGCTGGCCAAGGTGTCATTCCAGCGCGTCGAGAACCTGTCCAGGGATGGGCTGGTGCCGGCCCAGAAGCGTGACGAAGCCGAGGCCAATTTCAAGGCCTCGCGTGACGCCGCCATTGCCGCCAAAGCCCAGTACGACATGGCCCGCACCGGTGCCCGTGCCGAGGACAAGGCCGCTGCCAGCGCCCAGGTGCGCCAGGTCAGCGGTGTGGTGGCTGAAGTGGAGGCCGCCAAGGCCGAGACCGAATTGCACAGCCCGATCGCCGGCGAGGTGTCCAAGGTATTGGCCAAGGCGGGCGAACTGTCCCCGCAGGGCGTGGCCCTGGTCAGCGTGGTGGATCTGAAAGACCAGTGGGTGGTGCTCAATGTGCGCGAAGACCGCCTGCAGCGTTTTGCGCTGGGCTCCGAGTTCGATGCCACGCTGCCGGCGCTGCGCGACAACGGTGTGTTGCGCACGGTGCGCTTCAAGGTGTTCTACAGCGCGCCACTGCCTGACTTTGCCACCTGGCGCGCTACGCGCAGCGGGCAGGGCTTTGATGCCCGGACCTTCGAAGTGCGGGCCCGTCCGCTGGCCCCTGTCGCGGACGCCCGCCCTGGCATGAGTGTGCTGGTGCAGTAGGCTCATCGACTGCGGATGGGTAGAAAAATATGCCACTAGCCCCCGTGGATAGTGCGCAAGGCGCTATAAATGTTGTAGCGTTTTCTGCGCGGCGCGAAGTGGCGCTGCTGCGCTCGCGCCCCTGGGATCTGGCCATGATTACCTGGGTGCCGGCGCTGGCCTGCCTGCTGCTGTGGTGGATTTTTTCGGCCGGGTTGCCGACGCGCCTGCCCATCGGGCTGGTGGATGACGACCATTCCGCCCTGTCGCGCCAGCTCACCCGATTTCTGGATGCCACGCCGGGCTTGGCGGTGGCAGTTCGCTATGCCAATGCCGCCGAAGCCGAGCGCGGCCTTCGCAGTGCCGAGGTGTACGCGGTGGTGCGCATTCCCGGTGATTTCACGCGCACGGTCAAGCAGGGGCGTGCGGCCCAGGTCACGCTGCTGCACAACGCCCAACTGGGCACGCACTCGGGACTGATCCAGCGTGATGTGCGTACCGTGGTCGGTACGCTGTCGGCGGGCATCGAGATGGCGGCACGCAACAAACGCGGCGAACCCGCACAGACGGTGCGCGTGAGCATGGAGCCGGTACGTACCGGCATGGTGACGCTGTTCAATGCATCGCTGGACTACGAGCAGTTCCTCGCGGCAGCGCTGCTACCGGCACTGTTGCACATTCTGGCCATGACAGCCGGGGCCTGGAGCGTGGGTCGCGAACTGCGCGACCGCACGGTGGCGCAGTGGCTGGGCGCGCACCCCACTTTCCGCCAGGTGCTGGGCGCCGTGGCGGGCAAGCTGTGGTGGTCCTGGCTGGGCTTGGGACTCGTAGGCACGGCTGCGCTGGTGGGCATCACCTGGGGGAGGGGCTGGCATCCGGCCGGATCGGTGGCGTGGACCTGCCTGGCCCTGTGGGTGTTTCTGGCGCTGTCGATCGCCATGGGTGCTTTGGCGGCTTCGGCCACGCGCTCGCTGCGCACGGCGTTGTCGGCCACCGGCTTCATCACGGCCCCGGCATTTGCGTTCGGTGGCGTGGGCTTTCCGATTCTGGCCATGCCCTGGGGGGCGCAGCTGTGGGCCAGGGCGCTGCCGTTTACCCACTACATCCGTGTGCAGATGGAGCAGTTGCAGATGGGTGCGCCGCTGGCGGTGTCGCTGGCCACGCCGCTGTGGATGCTGCTGGCTTCGGCGCTGTTGCTGCTGGCCAGTACCCTGGGGTTGCGCGCCGCCGCCGATCAACCGGCTACCTGGGGGAAGCGCTGAATGGCGACTTTCGCACGCTCATGGTGGAACACCCTGCAGGCAGTCTGGGCTGACAAGGGGGTGCTGTTGTTGCTGGTCATTGCGCCCGTGCTGTACGGATTCTTCTACCCTTGGCCGTACATGCAGCAGGCGGTAACGCGCGTGCCGGTCGCGGTGGTGGATCTGGACCACAGCAGCCTGTCGCGCCAGATCACGCGTTTTGCCAGTGCCAACCCGCGCCTGGACGTGCGCTGGGTGGGTGGTGACCTGCATGCGGCGCAACAGGCGCTGTGGGCGGGCGAGATCGAGGGATTTGCGGTGTTGCCGCAGGACCTCAAACGGCATGTGGTGCGTGGCCAGTCTGCGGTGGTCACGGTGGAAGGGGATGGTGCCTATGCCCTGCTCAACAAGGCCGTGCTGTACGGATTTGCCGAGGCGGTGGGCACGGTGTCTGCCGGGGTGGAGATCAAGAAGCTGCAGGCGGCCGGTCAGGGTGCGCGGCAGGCCGCGGCCAGTCGCAATCCGGTGGGCACGCAGATGCTGCCGCTGTTCAACCCGACGGAGGGCTACGGCAGCTACGTGGTGCCTGCCGTGGCCCTGCTGATCCTGCAGCAGACGCTGCTGATGGGGGCGGCCATGCTGGTGGGGACCTGGGTTGAGGTGGGGCAGCACCGCGCCAGCCCTGCGCAGTGGTTGGGGCGCATTGCCGCGCTGGCCAGTGTGGGCGCAATGGCGGGGCTGTTCTATTTCGGCTGGGAATTCACCGTGCAGGACTTCCCGCGTGGCGGCAATCCGCTGGGGGCACTGGTGCTGCTGGCGGTCTACATGCCGGCAGTGGCTTGTCTGGGATGCCTGTTGGGGGTGTGGTTTGCCGATCGGGAGCGGTCGATGCAGGTGCTGTTGCTCACCTCGCTGCCGATGGCGTTTGTGTCCGGCTTTTCCTGGCCGTCCGAGGCCCTGCCGTGGCCGCTACAGGGGTTGCGCTGGCTGATCCCCAGTACCTCGGGCATCCAGGCGTCGCTGCGGCTCAACCAGATGGGCGCACCACTGGGCGATGTGGCGGGTCCGTTGACCGTGCTGCTGGCGTTGGCG
>CAUJJV010000009.1 GCA_963205375.1 Pseudomonadota bacterium | reverse complement strand
GAGGCGTGTTGAAAAAATGGTAGCACGTCCGATGTCTCAAGTCTCCAGAAAAAACACTACTCCAAGCTGGCAAACACGCCATCCAGCCGCTCGATCAGACGGGCTTTGGCCGATGCCTCCAGAAAACTGGCCTCAAAACTGTTGCGGGCCAGCGTGTAGGCGTGCTGTGATGTCAGTCCCAGCGCAGCAAAGGTTTGCGTGAAGTTCTCGTTGATATAGCCACCAAAGTAGGCCGGGTCATCCGAGTTGATGGTGGCCACGATGCCGGCGTCGAGCATGCGGCCCAGGTTGTGCTGGGACAGATTCTTGAACACCTGCAGCTTGAGGTTGGACAGGGGGCAGACCGTCAACGGAATCTTCTCTTCCGCCAGCCGCCGCATCAGGGCAGCGTCGTGGATGGCCTGCACACCATGGTCGATGCGTTCCACCTTGAGCACATCCAGTGCGCTCCAGATATAGGCCGGCGGCGCCTCCTCTCCCGCATGGGCCACCAGGCGAAAGCCCAGTTCACGGGCGCGGGCGAACACTTTCGCAAACTTCTCGGGCGGGTGGCCGACTTCGCTGGACGCCAGGCCGATGCCCACAATCTTGTCGCGCAGCAGCAGTGCCTGCTCCAGACATTCAAAAGCCTCTTCCTCACTCAAATGCCGCAGGAAGCACAGAATCAGCGACGCCGTCATGCCAAACTTGGCCGGGGCGTCCATGCAGGCACGGTGCAGGCCGTTGATCACCACCTCCGCACTGAGGCCATGGCCGGTATGCGTCTGGGTGTCAAAGAAGATTTCGGTGTGCAGCACGTTGTCAGCCTGCGCGCGCGCCAGGTAGGCGCAGGTCATGTCATAGAAGTCCTGCTCGGTCTTGAGCACGGTGGTGCCTGCGTGGTAAATATCCAGAAACTCCTGCAGGTTGTTGAACACATAAGCCTGGCGCAGGGCGTCCACGCTGGGGTAGTTCAGCGGCACCTGGTTGCGTTGGCCCATGGAAAAAATCATGTCGGGTTCCAGCGAGCCCTCGATATGCATGTGGAGCTCGGCCTTGGGCATGCGGCGCAGCAGCTCGGGCAGGCGCTCGGCAGGGATGGGACGGTGGTTCATAGGGGGCCTCCAAAGTCAGGGTTCAGTGCACTCTACAGCACCCAAGTGGCCTGGCCCACACAGGCTTTTGACCAAGTCTGCGAAAATAGCCGGTTAAGTCAATTTTCTCCGGTGCTGATCGGAATCTAACCACGCGTTATGTCTGACCACTACACCACCCTGGGCCTCACGAGCGCTGCCAAGCTTGCCGATATCAAAAAGGCCTTTCGGCAGAAGGCTGCCCTGCACCACCCGGACCGCAACGAAGCGCCGGAGGCGGCAGAGCGGTTTCGGGCCGTGCAAAAAGCCTACGAAGTGCTGTCAGACGAAACGCAACGCCAGGCCTACGACGACAACCGCCGGCGCAACCTGCTGGACGACCCGCTGCAAACCGCCCGCGAAATCTGGGGCACCTATTTCAAATCCATTCTCTAACGTTTGCACTGCATGAACATCACCCCGTTTTTCCGCGACCTCCGCAATTCCTACCAGGCTGAAATTGATGACATGACGTTTGACTCCGAGGGTCAGGATGTGCTGCGCCAGCGCCTGGCACAGCGACGCAAGGAAATGGATTTTCTGGTCCACATGATGGAGCCCAGCCCGGAGATGGTGGCGGTGGTTTTTCACCAGGGCTTCCGGTTCAAGCACCCTGCCGTCATGGAGCACCTGCTGACCCAGCACAGTGACGAACTGCCGACCTGGGACGCACTGAGCAGCAGCATTGAGCTCATGCCCTGGGCGCAGGAGCTGGCGGGCGTGGCGCTGAAGCAGCCCACGGGGGACTGGTTTCTTACCGTCTCGGCGGGCCTGGAATACATGTACCACCGGCATGATTCCACGCTTGCAGCGGCATCGCACAGCGATGACGAAGACAACGAAGATGAGGAAAACGCACAGGGTCACGCCGACTACGCAGGTGACGACCGTCCGGACCCTGTGGATTCCGACGACGCCCACGACGCCAAAGCGCGCGAAGAGGCCGGTGCCGACTGGATGGTCGAGCAAGGCTTTGACCGCAAAGATTGATGGAAGAGCAAGCCCCCATGAACCACCTCGCCCTGATTGAAAAAACCCAAAGCCTGATTGCCGCTGGCGACATCGTCGGCGCCGAGTCGGCACTGGTTGAACTGGCAGACACCGAGGGCGACGGCGCCCTGATGGTGGTGCTGGAGCAATTGCCGCCCAAGGACATCCTGGCGGTCATTCGCGAGTACGACACCTCCAAAGAGTCCATCGTCAACCTGCTGGTCACGCCCGAGCAGTTTGCCCGCGCTGTGGTGATCGAAAAGCAGTACAAGGACCTCACCCGCACCCATTTGCGCGGCATGGTCAATTCCATCGTCTTCCGGGAAGATGCCGACCCGATGGAGTTCCTGAACGCCATTGGCGATCTGGAAGGCGGCAGCGAAGCGCTGGCGGACTACTTCTCCGAAAAATGGGCGCGCATTGAATCCTTTGCGCGCACCGGTACGTTCGATGCGTCGGACGACGACGGACAGGTACTCTCGGAAACGGCCCTCTATTCCTCGGCCTATGCCAGCCGCCGCCTGGAACACGACGAAGTCGCGGACCAGGACTGGATGGAACTGGCCTACCTGCTGCGCTATGGAAACCCGGACCTCTTTATCGAAACCGTGCTGGTGCTGCGCGCCAAAGCTCGCGCGCACGACCTGGGCGAAGAGGAAGAGGACGCCACAGCAGCCGAGGAAGACGACGG
Organism: Pseudomonadota bacterium; assembly: GCA_963205375.1. Taxonomy (GTDB): domain Bacteria; phylum Pseudomonadota; class Gammaproteobacteria; order Burkholderiales; family Burkholderiaceae_C; genus Allorhodoferax. The sequence goes on along the minus strand of CAUJJV010000009.1, from coordinate 8,899 downwards.
CAAGGTGGAAACCGCCAACACCGACCGCGGCCAGGCCACGCCCGCCGCGCTGGAGGCGGACGAAGAATCCGCCATCTGAAACCCATGCAAGCGATATCCCTGTTTGACGGACGGCCGTTCTTTGAAAAAGCGCTGGCCTATGGCGTGCAGCACGGCCTGTTGACACCGCAAAAGCTCGACGCCATGTGCCAGGAGGCACCCAAGGGCATGGTGCAGATTGCGCGGTATTTCGGCACTGAGTTTTTGCGCCCGGAACTGGAACGCGCCAAAGACCGCATGGTCAATTTGATCAGCCTGCATCTGGAAGCCACCACCCATGGCGACCTGCAACAGGCAGCGGAGTTGCTGCGGGATAACAGCCTGCTGTCGCGCTCCAAAGCGGGCTCCGACATGCTCAAGGCCTTGATCGCCATGCCGCAGAACAGCCACTTTGGCATGCACGAGCCCGGCGGTTTTCAGGACACGCACATTCCTGTGCTGGCCAAATGGGCACTGCAATCATTGCCCCAGTACCAGGCCGAACTTGCCAAGCGCAACACCGTGCAGCAGCTGGTGGACACCGCGCTCTGGATGGCGGAGCAACTGGGTATGGATGAAGAGGCGCTGCAGGAGTCCAATGCCGACGCCGAGGCGGTCATGCGCACGGCACTGATTGCGCTGGCAGCAAAGAGAACCGAAATGCCGGATTGGGTGGACTTTGCCAAACTGATCGCCAGCGCATCCAAGAAGATTGCCACTGCGCCAGCCAGCGCGGTTATCCCGCTGCCCAAAGGGGTTCCACTGGAGCTGCTACCGACGGTGGAAACTATGCGGCAATCGGTATGGGATGACCTGCCAAAGATTGCCGAGAGCACCGTACCCGCGCGCAAACTTTTCGACCAGACACCCGCCTTCATGGGTCGCTATTTCTGGCTGGAAGACCAACTGGCCGAGGTGGACCACTACCACCGCCAGGTGTCAGCCACCTGGGACAAGGCCACCGGCGGTCGCCACGACGACAGCACGCTGCTCACCCTGTTCCTGACGCTGGCCGCAGGCGCTACCCAGAAAACTTTGCTCACAGAAAAGACGGCTGCCACCCTGGTTCGAAAAGTCCGCAAGAGTGGATTGCACCCCGAGCTGGCAACGGCGTTCATCACCCAGCATGCACCCGACGCCCAACGCAACGACTACTTGCAACTGTGGCAACACTTTGTTGATGAGGCGCAAGCCACGCTGGAGAGCGACCGCGACTACGCGCTCAACGACGCGCTGAGCCTGCTCCGGCGCGAATGCAATGTGAAGGCCAGCTGAGCGCTAGACTGACCTGAAAGAAGGAGATGCCATGAAACTACTGCGCTACGGCCCTGCGGGCCAGGAAAAACCCGGCGTACTCGATGCGCAGGGCCAGGTTCGCGATCTGTCGGGCGTGATCCCCGACCTGGCTGGCAATGCACTGCTGCCCGCCAGTCTGGCCCGGCTGCAGGCCCTTGCCATCGACACACTGCCGATTGTTCCCGGCACGCCGCAAAAGGACCTGCGCCTGGGGCCCTGCGTAGGAAACATTGGCAAGTTCATCTGTATCGGCCTGAACTATTCCGACCATGCGGCAGAGGCCGGCATGCAGGTACCGCCAGAACCTGTGGTCTTCAACAAATGGACCAGCGCCGTGGTGGGCCCGGACGATGCGGTGGAGATTCCTCGCGGCTCGGTCAAAACCGACTGGGAGGTGGAACTCGGCGTGGTCATTGGCCAGGGCGGGCGCTACATTGCCGAAGCCGATGCCATGGCCCATGTGGCAGGCTACTGCGTGGTCAACGATGTGTCCGAGCGCGAATACCAGCTCGAACGCGCAGGCACCTGGGACAAGGGCAAGGGCTGCGACACCTTTGGCCCGACCGGCCCCTGGCTGGTGACCGCCGATGAGATACCGGACCCGCAGGCCCTGCACATGTGGCTGGAGGTGGACGGCAAGCGCTACCAGGACGGCTCCACCGCCACCATGGTCTACCAGGTGCCTTTTCTGATCAGCTACCTGAGCCGCTTCATGAGCCTGCAGCCAGGCGATGTCATTTCCACCGGCACCCCGCCCGGCGTGGGCATGGGGCACAAGCCCCCGGTGTTCCTGCGCGCAGGACAAACCATGCACCTGGGCATTGACGGCCTGGGAACCCAGACACAACGCATCGTACAGGCCTGAACCCATGCCCCGCATCCAGCTTACCCCCGCCGAACACTACCCCTTCGTTACGGAAATCCAGATCTACATCAGCCACGTCAACCAGGGCGGGCACCTCGACAATGCGCAACTGCTGGCCCTGGTCTCGGAGGCGCGCGTGCGCTTTTTCAAGTCACTGGGCTACTTTGAGGCGGGTGTGGAAGGCACGCTCATCGTCGTGGGCGACATCGTGGCGCAGTACAAGTCCGAGGGCTACCACGGCGAGACCATGCGCGTGGAAATGGCCGCCGCAGACTTCAATAAGTACGGCTTTGATCTTCAGTTCCGCATGAGCGAAAAAGCCACCAGTCGCGACGTGGCGCTGGGAAAAATCGGGATCGTTTTCATCCGGCCCGAAAACCGCAAGGTCACGCCGATTCCGACAGCCTTTCTGACACGGGTCGAGCAGCTGTCGGGCACGTCATCCGCACCGGCAAACTGCTAACCCGCGCAGCCACAGCCCGAACCACATCCCTGCTCAGCCACCGCGGCTTCGAACTGCGGAAACAGGACGTTGTTTTCCAGGTGGATGTGGTTGATCAAATCATCGTTGAGCTGGGCAATGCCCGCGTAGAGCGCCCGCCAGGTGTTGCAGGCACCGTCTGGCGGAGTCGCATCCTGGGTGAGTTCCAGCACCGCACCGAGCATGGCACCGTGGTCGGTATGTTCGCTGCGCATCATGTCGATGGGCGCCGTCACAAACGGGCTGCCACCAGCGGTCAGCATGGGAAACAGAATGGTTTCTTCCTTTTCCATGTGCGATAGCAATTCTTCTTCCATCGCTTCCAGTAGCTCGGCCAATCCCTGGGGCACCAGTGGATGGTCGCGGTGGACTGCCTCCACACGGCGGGCCATGCGGATCAGCTCCGGAAGCTGCTGGCGGTGGACTTCGTGGTAGCGGGAGAGGATGTGATAGACCAGCGCGGCCGGATCGGTCATTTCCGCCGTCTCTTGCGTTCGCTGCAGGCCAGCCAGATCTTGCAGCACCGACTGCACATCCAGCCCCTTGTCCGCAGCGGCCTGTTTCAGGCTGATCTGTCCTCCACAGCAAAAGTCCAGCTTCAGACGCCGGAATACGGCCGTAGAACCGGGAAGGTTCACCGCAATCTGGCCAATCGCCTGATCGGCATTCAGAACAAAATCTGCGGGCTCAGTGGTTTGCAAACGGGCATTCATGGCAACATCCTTTTAAAGATTCATATTGAATGAATGTATTGTATCGAATAAAATTCATACAAAATGAATCTTTAATTTTCGGAAGTTTTCACCCCCCCATGCGCCTGACCCAATGGACGGACTACACCCTGCGTGTGCTGATGTACTGTGCAGCCTCGCAGGAGCGGGAATTGCCCGTCACCATCACCGAGATCGCCGACAGCCACGGCATTTCGCGCAGCCACCTGACCAAAATCGTGCAGCAACTCGGTGCGCAGGGGCTGCTGGAAACCACCCGGGGACGCGGCGGTGGCCTGCGCCTGCGCAAACCCGCCAGGGACATCAACATTGGTGCCATCGTTCGCGAGACCGAGTCGGACTTCACCATGGTGGAGTGTTTTGACCCGTCCACCAACCAGTGCGGCCTGAACCCCAGCTGCAAGCTCAAAGGGCTGTTGCAGAACGCCACAGCGAGCTACCTGGCCGTGCTGGACGCCGTGACGCTGGAAGAACTGGTCACCCCTACCCGTAGCACCGTCACCATGCCCTCCTCGAAAAAGGGGTTTGCCCTGCTGGGCATCCCCGGGTGAAGCCATGACTGCGCAGCCGAAGAAGAAATTCCCGGTGCTTCCCGCCAACCCGGAGCGGCTGTGCTGGGGCTGCGACAAATACTGCGCGGCCGACGCCATGCTGTGTGGCAATGGTTCCGACCGGACGCAGCACCCATCGGAATTATTCGGCGAACACTGGCGCGATTGGGGGCACGACTACCAGCCCGATGCAGTGACGCCGGAGCCAACCCCACCCAAGTAGCCGCCAAAACAGAAAAGCCGCCCGAAGGCGGCTTTTCTGCGTTCAGGGCAAATTACTTGCCGCCAGGGATCTTGCCTTCCACGCCCTTGACGTAGAAGCCCAGGCCACCGAGGAACTTGTCGTCAGCGACTTCATCCTTCTTGAGCTGTTCCTTGCCGGTGTTGTCCACAATCGGGCCCTTCCAGATCACGAAGGTGCCTGCCTTCAGACCGGCTTTCACTTCCTCGACCTTGGCCTTGGTTTCAGCAGGAACGTCTTCAGCGATGGACACGATATCAATCGCGCCTTCCTTCACGCCCCACCAGCTCTGGCCAGTGCTCCACTTGCCTTCGAGCGCATCTTTGGTGGCCTTGATGTAGTACGGGCCCCAGTTGATGACGGCGGATGCCAGATGGGCCTTGGGACCGTAGGCGGTCATGTCAGAGTCCCAGCCGAAAGCGCGCTTGCCCTTGTCTTGCGCGGTCTTGAGCACTGCAGGCGAGTCGGTGTTCTGGAACAGCACATCGGCGCCGCCGTTGATCAGGCTGGTAGCCGCTTCGGTTTCCTTTGGTGGGTTGAACCACTCGTTCACCCAAACCACCTTGGTCTTGACCTTGGGGTTGCTGCTCTGGGCACCCAGGGTGAAGCTGTTGATGTTGCGGATCACTTCAGGAATTGGCACCGAAGCCACGACACCCAGGGTGTTGGACTTGGTCATCTTGCCAGCGATCACACCGGCCATGTAGGCGCCTTCGTAGGTGCGGCTGTCGTAGGTGCGCATGTTCTCGGCGGTCTTGTAGCCGGTGGCGTGTTCGAATTTCACATCTTTCACGTCCGCAGCGACCTTGAGCATGGGTTCCATGTAGCCAAAGGTGGTACCGAAAATCAGCTTGTTGCCCTGGCCGGCCATGTCGCGGATCACGCGCTCGGCGTCAGCCGACTCGGGCACGTTTTCCACGAAGGTGGTCTTGATCTTGTCGCCGAATTCCTTTTCCAGTGCCTTGCGACCGTTGTCGTGGGCAAAGGTCCAGCCGCCATCGCCGACCGGGCCGATGTAGGCAAACGCGATCTTAAGGGGTTCGGGCTTGGGTGCCGGAGCCGACGCTGCGGGAGCAGGCGCTGGCGCGGGAGCCGGTTCTTCCTTCTTGCCGCAACCCACCAGCGTTGCGCTGGCTACGGCGGTCAGCGCTGCAATTTTGAGGAGGGAGCGCTTTTGCAAATCTGTCATGTCAGTTCCTTTTATTAAACGAGGGTACGCAAAAAAACAGAGGCTTCAGGAGCCTGGATAAAACGGTTTTCCAATGGCAGCTGGCATGTTAATACGAATCCAGCGCGGGTTGCGCGAGATCAGTGCCAGCACCAGAATGGTGGCCACATAGGGCAGCATGCTCAGGAATTGGCTGGGCACTTCCACGCCAATGCCCTGCAAATGAAACTGCAGCATGGTCACGCCGCCAAACAGATATGCACCCAGCAAGACACGCGCCGGACGCCAGGTCGCAAAGGTGGTCAGTGCCAGCGCAATCCAGCCTTTGCCGGCCACCATGCCCTCCACCCACAGCGGGGTGTAGATGATGGAAATATAGGCGCCGGCCAGCCCGCACAGCGCACCGCCCACCACTACCGCCGCCAGCCGGATCAGGCGCACCGGGTAACCCAGACCATGGGCCGACTCGGGGCTCTCGCCCACGCTGCGCAGGATCAGGCCCGAACGGGTGCGGTACAAAAACCAGACCAGCGCTGCAGCAAAAATGACTGTCAGATAGACCATGGGATGCTGTTTGAACAGTGCAGGGCCCACGAAGGGTATGTCCGCCAGAAACGGAATTTCAAACGACGGCCGCTCGGGAATCTTTTCCTGCACATAAGCAATGCCGGCAAAGGCCGAAAACCCCGCACCAAACAGGCTCAGTGCCAGCCCGGTGGCGTACTGGTTGGTGTTGAGCCAGATGACCAGGGCGCCAAAAATGGCGGCCATCACGGCACCAGCGGCCATGCCGGCGGCAAAGCCCAGGGTGTCGCTGCCGGTAGCGACGACTGCGGCAAAGCCGGCAATGGCCGCGCAGAGCATCATGCCCTCGGCACCCAGGTTCACGATGCCGGCTTTTTCGTTGATCAGCAGACCCAGCGAGGCGATGGCCAGCACCGTACCCGCATTGAGCGTGGCGGCGATGAGCAGTGCATAGGATTCCATCAGTTCTTTCCTCCACGTGCCACCCGTTTCAGGCGGTAGTTGACCAGCGTGTCACAGGCCAGCAGGGTAAACAGCAGCAGCCCCTGGAACACGCCGGTGAGCGACTTGGGCAGGCCCATGCGCGACTGGGCCAGTTCACCGCCGATGTAGAACATGCTCATCAGCACGGCCGAGAACACCATGCCCACCGGGTGCAGGCGCCCCACGTAGGCCACGATGATGGCCGCAAACCCGTAGCCCGCGGGCACGTACGGCGTGAGCTGGCCAATAGGTCCGGCCACCTCCAGCGCGCCCGCCAGACCGGCCATGCCGCCCGAAATCAGCAGCGCGGTCCACAGCGCCTTGCGCGAGGAGAACCCGGCGTAGCGCGAAGCCGCAGGGGCCAGGCCACCCACCTGCTGGGCAAAACCGGCTCGGGTGCGGAACAGAAAGATCCACATGCCAAATACACCCACCAGGGCAAACAGCACGCCGATGGACAGGCGCGAGCCCTCAAACAGGCGGGGGATGCGCGTGACCAGATCGAAATTCTTGGTCTGCGGAAAGTTGTAGCCGGCCGGGTCTTTCCAGGGGCCATAGACCATGTAGCCCAGCACCTGCACGGCTACGTACACCAGCATCAGGCTGACCAGAATTTCATTGGCGTTGAACTTGTCGCGCAGGAATGCGGTCAGGCCCGCCCACACCATGCCGCCCAGCATGCCCGCCAGGATGATGGGCACCACGATCCAGCCGCCAGTGGTCTTCTCGGCCATCAATGCAATGCCGCTGGCCGCGACAGCACCGATGATGTACTGCCCCTCGGCGCCGATGTTCCAGACATTGGAGCGAAAGCTCACTGCCAACCCCAGCGCAATCAGCAGCAGTGGCGTGGCCTTGACGACCAGCTCGCCTAGCGCATAGCCGCTCTTGATGGGCTCCCAGAAAAACATCTGCAGGCCGCGCACCGGGTCCTTGCCCAGCACCGCAAACAGGATGACCCCGATGACCACCGTGCACAGCAGTGCCAGCACGGGAGAACCGTAGCTCCAGAACTTCGAGGGTTGCTGGCGCGCTTCAAGCTTTACCTTAAGCATGCTGCGCCTCCGCTCCGTGCGTGGCCGCAGCGGTTTCCCAGAGTCCACTCATCCACTCTCCAATCTTTTCCACCGTGGCCTCGGCCATCGGCACCGAGGGCGACAGTTTTCCGCGCGCAATCACATGCAGGCGATCGCACACTTCGAACAACTCGTCCAGCTCTTCGCTGACCACCAGCACCGCGCAACCCGCATCACGCAAGGCCAGAATCTCGCCGCGAATCTGTGCCGCCGCGCCCACGTCCACACCCCAGGTCGGCTGCGAGACGATGAACAGCGTGGGCTTGGCGTCAATCTCGCGGCCGACGATGAACTTCTGCAGGTTGCCGCCCGATAGCGACTTGGCCACGGCCTGCGGCCCACCGGCCTTCACGTTGAACGCCTGGATGATGCGCGCGGCATGGTCCTCCAGCGGCTTGACGCGAATCCAGCCGCCGGCAAACTTCGGGTACGCAATCGACTCGGTGCGCGTGAGCAGCATGTTGTGCGCCAGACTCAGCGTCGGCACTGCACCGCGGCCCAGCCGTTCTTCCGGCACAAAGTGCAGGCCCAACTTGCGCCGCTCGCCCGGATGCAGGCGCGAAACATCGGTTTCACCCATGTGGATACTGCCGCGCGGCGCCCGGCAGTCTTCGCCCGACAGCGCGTACAGCAGCTCTTTCTGGCCGTTGCCGGAGACACCGGCAATGCCCACCACCTCGCCCGAGCGCACATGCAGGTGAATGTCCTGCAGGTCCACACCAAACTGGTCTTCGCGCTCCAGGTTCAGCCCTTTGACATGCATGGCCGCAGCGCCCGCGGTGCGCGCATTGCGCTCCAGCAGCGGCGGCTCGGCGCCAATCATCAGGCGCGACAGCGAGGCATTGGATTCTTCCTGCGGGTTGCACACGCCAGTGACTTTGCCACCGCGCAGCACCGTGCACGCGGTGCACAGCTCGCGGATTTCGTGCAGTTTGTGCGAGATATACAAAATGCTGCAGCCCTCGCTGGCCAGCTTCTTCAGCACCACAAACAGTTTTTCGACCGCCTGCGGCGTCAGCACCGAGGTAGGCTCGTCCAGGATCAGCAGCTCCGGGCGGGTCAGCAGCGCGCGGATGATTTCCACCCGCTGCATCTCGCCCACGCTCAGGGTGTGCACCGGACGGGTGGGATCGATATCGAGCCCGTATTCGGTGGCCTTGGCGATGATGCTGGCCGTCACCTGGTCGAGCGAATTGCGGGTCAGCCCCAGCCAGACGTTCTCGGCCACAGTCATGGTGTCAAACAGGTTGAAGTGCTGGAACACCATGCTGATGCCGTTGGCCCGCGCTTCCTTGGGGTTGCGGATCTGCATCACCTGGCCGTTGAGCCGGATCTCGCCGGCGTCGGGCTTGACCGATCCGTAGATGATCTTCATCAGCGTGGATTTGCCCGCGCCGTTTTCGCCCAGCACCGCATGGGTTTCGCCGGGCATGACCGTGAGCGACACGTCGCTGTTGGCCACCA
>CAUJJV010000008.1 GCA_963205375.1 Pseudomonadota bacterium | reverse complement strand
GCAGCTACTAAAGTAATAGCAAATTGGTTTTCAGACCAGCTGGTCCGCCACGCGCGGCCAGAGCTGCTTCTCGTGCTGGGCGCGAAAAGCACCCAGGTGGCCGATGCGTTTGGCGCCCACGGATTGCGGTGTGATGGTTTGCACCGTGCTGGGGGCGTTGGGCGTGGCCTGCAGTAGTTTGTGCACCGCGCGCAGGGTCATGATTTCGTCGTCGCTGAAGGCCAACGCACGGATCGGGTAGCGCGCAGCGGCCAGCACTGGTAGCAGCTTGTGCGGTTCTGCACCCCAGGCAAAGCCAGGGTGGCGGCACCAGCGGGTCCACTGCCGCATCACGCCCGGCGGCATGTCGCCCACCATGCCTAGCCGCTTGCCCGGAAAGTAGCCAAACAGCGGTGTCAGCACCGGGCTGGCCAGGTGCAGCATCAGTGGGGCCAGATTGCGGGTGCTGGGTGCCCAGTCGCGCCAGTAGCCCGAACCCGAAGCCACCGCTACCAGGCGGGCAATGCGGCTTTGGGCCGCTGCCGTGCTCATGGCCGGGTGGTGTGCACCCAGGCTGTGGCCGATCACGGTGATCTGGGGCTGGCCGCTGAGTGCGCACAGGTCTTCCACCGCGCTGGCAAAGTCCTGCTGCGCCCAGGTGAGCATGTCGCCGCGCACTTTGCGCAGGTGGACGCCGGGCTTGCGCGACGCGGCCATGCCGCGCAGGTCAAACGTCATGACCAGGTAGCCGCGCGCGCTGAGCCACTGCGCGAAGGGCGCGTAGTAGGTCTGCGGCACGCCCAGCGCACTGGCCATCAGCACCGGTTTGTCTGCCGCGTCGCCATACAGCGTTGCGGCCAGCACCGTTCCGTCCGGGGTGGTGAGGGTGTGTGCGCGGGCGCTGTGCATCCGGCTCAGGCCTTGGCCACTTCCAGCACCAGCTTGCCGAAGTTCTCGCCGTTGAACAGCTTGAGCAGCGTCTCGGGGAACTTGTCCAGGCCCACGACCACGTCTTCCTTGCTGTTCATGCGGCCGTCTTTCAGGTAGCCGGCCATTTCGGCAATGGCCAGGTGGTAACGGTCGGCGTAGTCGAACACCACAATGCCTTCCATCCTTGCACGATTCACCAGCAGGCTCAGGTAGTTCTTGGGTCCCTGGATGGGCGTGGTGTTGTTGTACTGGCTGATGGCGCCGCAGATGATGATGCGGGCCTTGCGGGTGATCTTGGCCAGCACGTCGTCGAGGATTTCGCCGCCGACGTTGTCGAAGTAAATGTCCACGCCTTTGGGGCAGTGTTCCTTCAGGCCGGCGCGTACGGCGCCCGGGCCGGCCTTGTAGTCGATGCAGGCGTCAAAGCCCAGTTCTTTCACGACCCAGTCGCACTTGGCCGGGCCGCCGGCAATGCCGACCACGCGCAGGCCCAGGATCTTGGCGACCTGGCCGACCGTCTGGCCCACGGCACCGGCCGCGCCGGAGATGACGATGGTCTCGCCCGCCTTGGGCTGGCCCACGTCCATCAGGCCAAAGTAGCCGGTCATGCCGGGCATGCCCAGCACATTGAGCCACTGGGTCAGCGTGCCGGCACGCAGGTCGATCTTGGCCAGGCCATTGCGCTTGATCTCGTCCTGCGCGATGGTGATGTATTCCTGCACGCCAAAGGTGGCGCTCACGTAGTCGCCCACGGCAAAGTTGGGGTTCTTGGAAGCAATCACCACGCCCACACCGCCGGCGCGCATGACTTCGCCAATACCGACCGGGGGGATGTAGCTCTTGCCTTCGTTCATCCAGCCGCGCATGGCCGGGTCGAGCGACAGCGACAGGGTCTTGAGGGTGACGCCGCCTTCTGCGGGTTCGGCCACGGCCTCGGTGGTGTGGCTCCAGTCGCTGGCTTTGGGCATGCCGACGGGGCGGGCGGCCAGGCGAATCTGGTGGTTGACGAGGTTGGCAAGGGACATGGAGAACTCCGCAAGAGAATATGGAAAGTGGCGCATGGTAGCGCCGTTCTCCCCCAAAGATGCGTATCCGAGGTGACAGCCCTACAGTCGCCTGCGTTACATGGCCATGTAGCGGCCGGCCCGGTGGTTGGTGGCCAGTGTCTGGTTCAGCGCCACGGCGCCCAGCACCGACAGCGCAATGTGCTGCCAGTCGGTCAGGGCAAAGGCGCACAGCACGATGCTGCAGTCCAGCGCCATCTGGATGCGCCCGGCGCGCCAGCCAAAGCGTTCCTGCAGGTACAGCACCAGCACATTGAAACCGCCCAGGCTGGAGCGGTGGCGAAACAGGATCAGCATGCCGGTGCCCATCAGCAGGCCGCCAAAGACCGCGGTGAATAGCGGGTTGAGTTCACCAAACTGCACCATCTGCGGCACCAGATTGCTGAAGGCCGCCATCAGGCCCACAGCAGCAAACGTCTTCAGCGTAAACCGCTTGCCCATGCGCTGCAGTGCCAGGCCGTAAAACGGCAGGTTGATGGCAAAGAACACCAGGCCGAAGTTCCAGCCCGTGGCGTAGTGGATCAGGAAGGCCACGCCCGCGGTGCCGCCCGTGAGCAGCCCGGTGTGGCCAAACATCACGACACCGAGCGAGACGAACAGCGTGCCCGTGACCAGCGCCTGGAGGTCTTCGTAGAGGCCGTGGCGCAGCGCTGGTTCGGGCGCTTCCATCAGGCGGGCGTCACTTCGCCGGCTGTGGCAGTCGCGGTATCGCCGCAGGTGGAGCCGCCGCAGCCGTGGATGGATTCGGTGGTGGCCTGGTAGCCGTTGGGCACCGTCCGGGTCACCGGGTCAAACCCCACGCTGCGCAGATGGATCACCAGCGAGGAGTCCATGGCTTCCACGTGGTGGGGCAGCCAGACGCCCAGCTCGTAGGCCATTTGCCGCACCACATCGTGCTGGCCGTTGTGGCCGCGGGCTTCGCCTTCACGCAGGATTTGCAGGATGATTTTGTGCTGCGAGCTATGGCAGTTGTCAGCGGCAAAACCGGTGTCCTGCATCCAGCGGTCTTCCTCGTCAAAGTGCCTTTGCATGCCAGCGATCAGGGCGGACCAGCGGGGCATCAGGTAGTCGTCGTCGGCGCGCACCACTTCGGCCAGCAGCGCCACGATCTCCTGGTGGTCATCGTCCATGGGCTTCAGGTCCAGAAGCAGCGCGTCGTCCCATGCAACAGGGGTGGTGGAAAACTGGGGTGTGGTCATGGTGGGGTTACTCCGAAACTGGCGATCAGCATAGCCAGCCAGAGGCCGGGGTGCCTTGACCCAGGTCACACAGGATAACTTTGGGCCAATAATCTCTCACTTTACCTATTTCTCTTCAAGTTCCATGACCGCATCGTTTGCTCCCCCCGTGATTGACCGTTCCGACGCACTCGGTGAGTGCCTGCAGCGTCAGGGCTACGCGGTGGTGGGGGCGGCGCAGGTCGCCGAACTGGCCGGGGTTTCCCTGGCCGAACTGGGGTCGTGGCAAGCGCAATGGGACGGTTTGCCGCCCGACTTGTACCTGCGCGACGGCGGCCGGTATCGGCGTCGGCGCCATTCGTCTTTTGTGGTGAACGGCGACGCTGTCACCCAGGTGGCGCATCGCCCGCACTGGCAACCCGTGGAGTACAACGCCCTGCACGGTGGCATGCAGCGCCATTTTGAGCCCATGCTGGGGGCCATGGTGGGGCACCCTGCATGGCAGAAGCTCCTGGTGTGGCTCGGGCAGGTGAGTTCCGGTCTGAAGGGCGCGCAACCCTGGTATGCCGAGGCGCACCAGTTCCGCATTGACACCACCGATGGCATCGGCCGGCCCACCCCCGAAGGTGCCCACCGTGACGGGGTGGATCTGGTGGCCGTGTTCATGGTCGATCGCCAGGGGGTCAAAGGCGGTGAAACCCGTGTTTTCGAGGCCGCAGGCCCCAACGGCCAGCGCTTTACCCTGAGCGAGCCCTGGTCGGTGCTGCTGCTCGACGATTCGCGGGTGATCCACGAGTCCACCCCGATCCAGCCACTTACCCAGGGCGGCCACCGCGACACACTGGTGGTTACGCTGCGCAGCGGGGGCTTCCAGGACGAAGGTTTATAGCGAAATCAGGCTGTAGCCCCCGTGGAATAAGCGCTATTCGCTATGCTTGTTGTAGCGGGTAACTTCCGGTCGCGGGGGTCAGCAGGCGTTGCATCAGCTCGCGCACCGAACGGATCTGGTCGCCAAAGGGCAGGGTGCCGGCGCCGCGGAAGAACAGCCCCTTCTTGAGGTCGCCCCGCAGCGCGGCGGCCAGCTGGTTGTCGATGCAGAACTGGCCCCAGCCCTGCAGGCCATCGCGCAGGCCACACTGGGCCAGGCAGTCAAAGCTCTTGGTGCAGCGGGCCTTGACGTGGGCCACGGCCTGCAGCCTGGGCTCGATCTTCAGGTAGGCGCGAAGCCACGGGGTGGCCACGGCGCGCGCCGGCAAGCCGGCTACGCTGGTGAATTCCACCATGTCTTCGGGTCGGGCCTCGGCCAGCACGCGCTTGAATTCGGCATGCGCATCGCTTTCTTCGGTGACAGCAAAGGCAGTGCCCAGCTGCACCGCAGAGGCGCCCATGGCCTGCAGGCGGGCAATGTCCTCGAAGCTGTTGATGCCACCGGCGGCAATCAGGGGGATGTCTTTCTCGTAGCCTGCATCCTTGAAGAACTGGCGCACCTGGGGGATGACGTTTTCAAAGTCAAAGCGGGTGTCCTGCAGGTCGGCAATTTTTGCAGCCCCCAGATGGCCGCCGGCCAGGCGCGGGTGCTCGATCACGATGGCGTCGGGCAGGCGCTTCTTGCGCTCCCATTTCTTCACCAGCAGCTGCACGCCCCGCGCATCGGACAGAATGGGAATGAGTGCCGCCTTGGGGTGGTCCTTGGCCAAATCCGGCAGGTCCAGCGGCAGGCCGGCACCCACGACCACGGCATCGATGCCGCTTTCCAGCGCTTTGGTGACGCAGGCCGCGTATTCGGCTACGGCGCGCATGACGTTGACGGCCAGCAGGCCCTTGCCACCAGTGCGCTCACGCGCTGCCTTGATCTCTCGGCCCAGCGCTTCGAGGTTGGCCTGGTTGATGCCGTCTTTGGCGGCTTCACCCGGCGGCAGTTCGCGGGTCTGGTCCATCAGGTCGGGGTGGTGGCGACGCAGGTCCACGGCTGACAGTGTGCCCACGCCACCGACGGCAGCCACGCTGCCGGCCAGGCGGTTGCCCGAGATGCCAATGCCCATTCCCCCCTGCACAATCGGCAACAGGGTCCGCCCCGCCAGATGCAGTGGCTGCAGCCCGCTGCGTTGCAGTCCATCGAGACAGTCAGGACTAATATATTGCGTATCGTTGGCTAAGGGGGTCATTGGGTCGTCTAAGATGTTGAAACAGGCAGGGAGACAAATAGCCAAAGAGCTTACGGTCAGCATGGCTGGCACGTATTGAGTTGGGTCAATGGGTACAACAACAACATGAAAAGACTGGTCAAGGGACTGGTAGGCATGAGCAGCCTGCGCGACCGCGATGCACTGGACAATGCACTGGTGCAGCTGGTGGGTGAGCATTCGGATACTGGCATGGAGGCAGTGCGTCTGGTGCGAATTGTTGGCGAAACCATCGACCCGCGCTGCCTGACACTGACCACCTGGGGTGGTCAATCCGCGGTGCGCGAACAGGACATGGTCTGGGCTGACTGGTCCCTGCTGCCGCGTCTGGACGCGTATCCCAACCGACTCGCGGCGGTCGTGCAGCGGACGATTAGCTGTTCGAACCATGCGCCCTTCACGGCGGTGTTTCCCATTGAGCAGGCGCCCGGTGTGGCCAATCTGCTGGTCGAGATAGTTTCACCCCAGCCGCTGTCGGCAAGCGCACTGGCCACCGTGGAGAGTGCGGTGGAAAACTACAAGAACCTCCTGGGCATGCTGGACTACGGCGAGAAAGATGCGCTGACCGAGTTGCTCAACCGCAAGTCATTTGACGGTGCCTTTTTCAAGGCGGCGGAAACCGAGCACCTGAAGCTGGAAGAAATCGAACATGAACGCCGCACCGTTGCGCGGGATGCGGGGCACTGGCTGGCCGTGCTGGACATTGATTTTTTCAAACGCGTCAACGACAACTTCGGGCACCTGATCGGTGACGAGGTGCTGCTGCTGATGGCCCGGCTGATGCGCAGCAATTTCCGCTTCCATGACCAGCTTTACCGGTTTGGTGGGGAGGAGTTTGTCATCCTGATGCGTTGCCCCAATGCGCACGACGCGCACATTGCACTGGAGCGCTTGCGTACGCGGGTGGAGTCCCACACGTTTCCGCAGGTGGGACATATCACGGTCAGCATTGGCTCCACCTGCCTGCAGAAAAACGACACGCCGGGCGCCGCCTTTGGCCGGGCTGACAAGGCGGTGTATTACGCCAAGGAGCATGGCCGCAACCAGATCTGCAGCTACGAGGAGTTGGTGCAGTCTGGTGCGCTGGAACAGCCCAAGTCCGAGTCGATGGACGTGGACTTGTTCTAGAAAAATATCAGGCGGTGCGTTCGAAAATCGCTGCGATGCCCTGCCCGCCACCGATGCACATGGTCACCAGGGCGTAGCGGCCGTTGATGCGCTCCAGTTCGTACAGGGCTTTCACAGTAATCAACGCACCGGTTGCGCCGATGGGGTGACCCAGCGAAATGCCCGAGCCATTGGGGTTGACTTTGGCGGGGTCCAGTCCCAGGTCCTTGCTGACGGCGCAGGCCTGCGCCGCAAAGGCTTCGTTGGCTTCAATCACGTCCAGGTCTTTCACGGTCAGACCGGCCTTTTTCAGGGCCAGTTGCGTGGCAGGTACCGGGCCAATGCCCATGTACTTGGGGTCCACGCCAGCGTGCGCATAGGCCACCAGGCGCGCCAGGGGCTTGAGGCCACGGGCCTTGGCCACGCCAGCTTCCATCAACACCACGGCTGCAGCGGCATCGTTGATGCCCGAGGCGTTACCGGCGGTGACGGTGCCGTTTTCCTTCAGGAAGGCGGGCTTGAGTTTGGACATGTCTTCAAGCTTGCAGTTGGGGCGGAAGTGTTCGTCCACTTCGTAGGCCACATCGCCCTTTTTGCTCTTGAGCATCACGGGCATGATCTGCGACTTGAAGTAACCGGCTTCGGTGGCGCGCTGGGCACGGTTGTGGCTTTCCAGGGCAGTGGCATCCTGCTCTTCGCGGGTGATGCCCCATTTGGCGGCGATGTTCTCGGCGGTCACACCCATGTGGATGGTGTGGAAGGGGTCGTGCAGCGCGCCGATCATCATGTCGACCATCTTGGTGTCGCCCATGCGGGCGCCCCAGCGCATGTTGAGCGAGGCGAACGGAGCGCGGCTCATGTTCTCGGCGCCGCCGCCGATGGCGATGTCGGT
>CAUJJV010000007.1 GCA_963205375.1 Pseudomonadota bacterium | reverse complement strand
AAGACCTCCGGCGCCAACTCAATGCGGGTCATGCGCCGGGCTTGCGGGTGGGCTCTCCATTCGCCCGCGCGGCGAGGTAGGCTTTTGCGTCGTCCCACGCCACAGTCTTGCCGCCGGCCTGAATGGCGGCCCAGCGCTGGTCGGCCACTGCATTAAAGGCGTTGTCCAGTTCCACCTGCTCTACGGTTTGGGAGATGGCATCCAGAATGAAAGCGTGGGCAGTTTTGCCAGCGCGCTGTGCGGCAGCGGCCACGCGGGCTTTGAGGTCGTCTTCAATGCGGATGGTGGTGGTGGACATGCTGACGTCTCCTGAGTTACGCGAAATAGTAGCACTTTGGTGCTACATATGCCTACCCAGCACCTCTGCTGAGCCGCGTTTCCCAAAATACGCCTCATTTTTTGAGCCGTATTGTTGAATTACCCCGCCCGCCGAAACGTCAGGTTCACCCGCCGCCGCAGCAGCAACCCGTGCTCCCCCTCCACCAGCGGCATCACGCCGTGGTATGCCAGGCGCGATGGGCCACCCCACACCACCACGTCGCCATGCACCAGCCGATGGCGCTGGGTGCGGTCTTTGCGGTTGGGGGTACCAAACAAAAACACCGCGGGCAGGCCGAGTGACAGCGACACGATGGGCGCGCGCAGGTCGCGTTCGTCCTTGTCCTGGTGCAGCGAGAGCTTGGCGCCGGGGGCGTACTGGTTGATCAGGCAGGCGTTGGGCACAAAGTCCGCATAGCCGGCCTGCGCTGCGGCGCTTTCAGCCAGCTCGACAAAGCACGCGGGCAGGGCGGGCCAGGGCTGGCCAGTGTGCGGGTCGTGCGCGGCATAGCGGTAGCCATGCGGGTCCGACACCCAGCCCAGCTGCCCGCAGCTGGTGGTGGCCACCGACATGGTGTAGCCGCCGGGGGTTTGCATGTGGCGCAGTGGCGCCTGGGCGATGACGGCCTCAACGGCCTGCAACAAAGCTGCGTCGCCCTCACGCGCAAAGCCGCGCAACAGCACAGCGCCCGGTGCGATGGGTGTGTGTGCTGCTTCGGGCGGCGGGGGCAGGTCGTCGAAGAGGTCCATGGCTCCATTCTGGAGCAGTGCGTTTACCGCCAGCCGCGATGCCATCCACGGCCCGGGTGGTGCCAGCCCCAGCCGTGGCGGCCGTGACGCTGCCACACATAGCCCGGCCCGGGCATGACATAGGTGGGCGCCACATAGACCACAGCGGGGGGTGGGGCATGGCCGTGGCCGCCGTACCCCGGAGGACCCCCATAACCTGGGCCACCATATCCCGGCTCCATGCCGACCGGGGCCACTACACAACCTGCAAGGGCTGCGGTGGCGCACGCTGCGGCAATGTAAACGGGGGTTGAATACTTCATGACGATGGTCCTGATGGTGGGCAAGGGTGCTTGCGACCCCTGTACAACGCCAGCCACTGCGCGGAGATGACCCTCCAAGGTAAAGCTTGTGCAAACCTGGCACTCACACGTAACCCAATAGGCACCACGCTGCGCTGCCTGCGCGCTTCGCGTACCATGCCAGCGATTCAAACAAGGAGACAACTATGTTCAGTCACGTGATTCTGGGTGTGAACGACCTCGAAGCTTCCCGCAAGTTTTACGACGCCCTGCTGGGCACGCTGGATATCAAACCCGGTGTGCATAACCACAACGGTGTGGCGGGTCGGTACTTCTACCGCACGTCCACCGGTTCGTTCGGCATCACCACGCCCATCAACGGCGAGCCGGCCACGCACGGTAACGGCAGCACCATCGGGTTCACCATGGCGTCGCCCGAGCAGGCGGATGCGTTCCATGCAGCGGGCGTGGCCAACGGCGGCACCACCTGCGAAGACCCCCCCGGCTGGCGCGATGGCTCGGTCGGCAAGCTGTACCTGGCCTACCTGCGCGACCCGAGCGGCAACAAGCTCTGCGCGCTGTTCCGGCCATCCAAGGCATAAGCTATTGAATTGATAGCTGCTCGCGCACGATGCACGCGGGCCAGAGGTAATATGAATTCGGCTTCGGTCATGTGGTCGCGTAGGTTGTGGCTGCTCAGGCCTTTGACGTCATGTTCGCGCCAGTAGTCGGTCAGTTTGTTGCGGGTTTCCTGCCCGGTCATGCGCTGGGCAATCCACTTCTCGCTACGACCGTGCTGCTGCCAGGTCTGGCGCGCACGGTTCAGGGAGAGGGCCGGGTCAGCCATCTCCTGCATGCGCTCGTAGCCCACTTTGGCGAGCCAGAGCTTGATGGGTTCGGCTTTCGGGCTGGGTACGGACTGCACCAGGCGTAGAAGCGTTTGGGCGGTAGCGACATCGGTGAGACGCTGCTTGCCATCGGCGGCCGGCATTTTCAACTGGTGACAATTTGTCACCAGTTGGCTACCTTCCTTTTCCAATCGGCGTTTGAGCTGATTCCAGTACTTGCGTGCAGTCAAATCGTCCGCTTGCTGCGTCAGCACTTGCACCACATCCACGACCGAGAACCACCAGGTCTCGGTCGCTTCGTCATACACGCGGCGTATGGACTGACCGTCAAAGTCTGTGGGCAGAATTTTCATGATGACCCCCTGGAGCAGCCGTGTTTATTGGCGCGGACAAGAATACTGTATTTTTACACAGTAATTTGTTTGCATCCAGTTCAGCCCAGGTGGCGGCCAAAGAACCGCAGCGTGCGGTCCCAGGCCTGCTGTGCCCATACGGGGTCGTACTGCGTGGCGGGAATGCGGCCGGGGCCGACCGCGGTTTCGTTGGCAAACGCGTGGTGCGCCAGGTAGCGGTGGAACTCGGGGTGCACGCCCGCAGCATGGAGCTTGGCTTCCAGCGCGTCCACCGCGTCGATCTTGAAGAACTCGTCCTGCGTGGCCCAGTGGCCCATGAGCGGGGCGCGGATCTGGCTGGCGTCGATGTATTCGAGCGGCGGGCAGCCGTACCAGACCACGCCAGCGTCAATCTCGGGTGACTGGCCCAGCGCCAGCAGCGTGAGCGCGCCGCCCATGCAAAAGCCGGTCAGGCCCACCTTGGGCGCGCGGGCCTTGAGGAACTGCACCGCACCGCGGATGTCTTGGGATGCGGCATCGCCAAAGTCCAGGCCGGTCATGAGGTGGTGGGCCTCTTCGGCTTCCACCGTGGCCTTGCCGCGGTACAGGTCGGGCACCAGCGCCTGGTAGCCAGCGGCAGCCAGCCGGTCGGCCACGCCACGGATCTGCGCGTTGAGGCCCCACCATTCCTGGATGACGACGATGGCCGGGGCGTTGGCGCCATTGGCTGACGTAGCCGGCTCGGCCAGATAGCCCTGCACGGCCTTGCCGTCGGGGCGCTGAAAACTCACCATGTGTCCCATGTCTGCTCCTCTGTGTGGAATGAACTCTGGCGACATTCTGGCCTGTTCCGCGCCAGGGCGCATCCGGGGCAGGCGCTATGTGGCGCGACGCATCTGGTCGAGGCGGGGCTTCATGTAGAAGCCCATGAACAGGCCGATGGCCATTCCCGCCGGCAGCGAGCGGCTGAACGCCAGCCACCAGTAGCGCGACAGGGTGGCGTCCCACGGGCTGTTGATGAGCGAGATGACCATGGCCAGCACGCTCTCGATCACCACCGCGGTCAGCAGCGACACCACCAGCTTGGCGGTGAAGGGGCGCAGATTGGGCGCAATGAATGCCAGCAGGCGCTCGAGTTGGCCGATGCCCAGCAGGATCAGCGGCAACACCACTAGGCTGGTGACAAAGTTGCGCGCCCACAAGGGAAGAAAGGCGTCGCCAGCCCCAGCGTTGGCCCAGGCCATGAAGGCGCTGAGCAGCAGGGCCACCGTGGGCAGGATGAAAACGGGTGGCGGAATGTTGCGAAGAAGACGAAAGAAGCGAAAGTTCATGGAAGCCGTAAATAGTTGACAATATCAACATTGTAAAAATTATGGTTGATAAAGTCAACCATGTGATGCCATGACCACATCCACCACCGATGCCGCGGCCAACAGCGAGGCCGCAGTCCACACCTTTGTGGCCTTCATGACAGCCTTTGGCGGCGCGCAGCAGGTGCTGAAAACCCGCATGCAGGGCCATGCCGAACCGGGCCTGGGGCCGCTGCACCTGCGCGCCTTGTACCTGTGCCAGCGCAACCCCGGCGCACCGCAACAGCAGCTGGTGCAGGCCCTGGGGCGCGACAAGGGGCAGATTGCCCGGCTGATCCGCGACCTGGAAGACCACCAGCTGCTGGTGCGCACGCCCGACGAGCGCGACCGCCGCGTGTGGCGCCTGACCGTGACGCCTGAAGGTGAGCAGAAGTGCGGCTGGTTTGCCGACATGGAGGCGGCGCTGGCGCGCGACCTGTTGGGTGCGCTCACGCCCAGGGAAACCGCGCAGCTCAATGCCGTGTTGCAGACGGTTCAGGCGCGCATCGACGCCATGGGTGCGAACGCATAAACCTGCAGCAGGGCGCTAGCCGGCCCTACCTGGCGTTAGTGGGCACTGGCAGCGCTGCGGGCGTTGCGCTGCTTCATGATGCGGTAGAGGTTGCCCTCGATCCAGTCGGCCAGGCTGTCCACCTCGCGCGCCACTTCGGTCCCCATGGGGGTGAGGCTGTATTCCACATGGGGTGGCACCACGGGGTGGGCGGTGCGCAGCACGAAGCCGTCGGCCTCCAGGGCCTGCAGTGTCTGGGACAGCATTTTTTCACTGACGCCACCCACCTTGCGGCGCAGGTCGCTGAAGCGGTAGGTGCCTTCCAGCAGGGCAACCAGCACCAGCACGCCCCAGCGGCTGGTGACGTTCTGCAGAACCTGGCGGGACGGGCAGGCGACGGAGAACAACTCTCCGCGCTGCTTCTTGGGTGACATGGCCATGGGGTACTTACCTTTATGTACGTACTTACTAAAAGTTTGCGCTTTGCCTATTATCGCGGCCTGTCTGTTTTTTTACAAGGATGTATCCCATGATCGCTGTTACCGGAGCCACTGGCCAACTGGGCCGTCTCGTTATTCAGGAACTGCTGCGCAGCGTGCCGGCAGCCCACATCGTTGCGGCCGTGCGCACGCCCGCCAAGGCGCAAGACCTGGCCGCCCTGGGCGTGCAGGTGCGCCAGGCCGACTATGCGCAACCCGCGACACTGCAAGCCGCGTTTGCCGGTGTGGACAAGCTGCTGCTGATCTCGTCGAGCGAAGTGGGCCAGCGTGCCCAGCAGCACCGCGCCGTCATTGATGCAGCCAAAGCTGCGGGCGTGAAGCTGATTGCCTACACCAGCCTGCTGCGTGCGGACACATCCGCTTTGGGTCTGGCTGCAGAACACAAGGAAACCGAAGCCGCACTGCGCGCATCGGACGTGCCATTTGTGCTGCTGCGCAATGGCTGGTATGCCGAGAACTATGCAGGCACCGCGCCCACCGCCGTGCAGCACGGTGCAGTGTTGGGCAGCGCCAAAGACGGACGCATTGCCGCCGCTGCGCGCGCAGACTACGCAGCGGCGGCAGCAGCGGTGCTGGTGCGCGACGGGCAGGCCGGCAAGGTGTACGAGCTGGCGGGCGACACGTCGTTCACCCTGGCGGAATTTGCAGCCGAGATTGCCAAACAGTCGGGCAAGCCCGTGGCCTATGTGGACAAGCCGCAAGCCGACTATGCGGCCGCGCTGGTGAAGGTAGGTCTGCCCGAAGGCTTTGCAGCGCTGCTGGCAGACTCCGATGCGGCAGCAGCCAACGGCGGTCTGTTTGACAACAGCGGTCAGCTGAGCCAGTTGATCGGGCGCAGTACCACGCCGATCAGCACCGTGATTGCCGCCGCGCTGAAAGGGTAAGCCGCGGCAGCAGCTATTTTTTTTATAGCTGCTTGCGCATATTCCGCGGGGGCTACAGGCCAGTTTGGTCACATAGAATCAGACATGCCTGCTGCCCAGCCCCACGCCATAACTCATGCAGTGTTCCGCCTGCGCGCCGCCCGTCTGGCGCGCAGTGCCAAACCTTTTGTGGCCCGGGGTTCCAACTCCGAGCGCTGCCCGGGCTGCCGCGTGGTGTTCAGCCACTGTCTGTGCATGCTGCGCCCGGTGGTGCCGACGACGGCGGGCGTGTGCCTGATCATGTTCGACATCGAGCCGCTCAAGCCGACCAACACGGGCTGGCTGATTGCCGATGTGGTGCCCGAGACCTTTGCCTTTGGCTGGGCGCGCACCGAGGTGGACCCCGCACTGCTGGCCCTGCTGGCCGACCCGCAATGGCAACCGTATGTGGTGTTCCCCGGCGAGTTTGTGGACCCTGCGCGGGTGGTGACAACACTTATCAATTACAGCCAAGCGGCACAACTCGCCGCCGGGCCGCCCCAAGGCGAGTTAGCCCCCTCGGGGGGCAGCGACCCGCACAGCGGCGGAGCGTGGGGGCGCCCCTTATTCGTATTGCTGGATGCCACCTGGCCCGAGGCACGCAAGATGTTTCGCAAGAGTCCGTTCCTGAACCACCTGCCGGTGCTGAGCCTGCAGAGCGAGCAGCTGTCGCGCTACCGCCTGCGCCGCTCCAAACGCGACGACCACTTCTGCACCTCCGAAGTGGCGGCGCTGTGCCTGGACCTGGCCGGTGAAACCCGCGCGGCACAGACGCTGGAAGCCTACCTGGACGTGTTTACCAGCCACTACCTGAGTGCCAAACGCCTGGTGCCGGCCGACCTGGAAGACGCCGCGCACCAGCGCTTGCGCGCGCTAGCCGTGGCTGGCTGAAGCCGCCGCCGCGGGCAACCCCACGGTCTGGGTCAGCAGGATCTGCTGGTCTGCATCCAGCCCCATGCTCTGCCCCAGTGCGTTCTGGTCAAACCAGGCGCGCACCACAGCCCCCAGCCCAGCGGAAGCGCAATACAGATAAACGTTTTGTGCCATGGCACCCACAGCCATGGATGCATACGATTCGCGGCGCGCGGCCGGAATCGTCTTCATGCGGCCGTGGTCCGCCACGTACACCAGGTCCAGCGGTGCTGGTGTCCACAAAATCCTGGTAGCCGGTGACGCGCCGCACATCCATGGCAGCCACCAGATGCAACTCGTGCACTTTGGGCGCGTAGCGGTACAGGCCGGTGGCCAGGGCCACATACACATCGACTTCCTGCGCATTCATGGCACTGGGGGCGGTGCGCCCACCCAGTTCCGCACGGTTGATGCCGGCAGCGGCCCACAACAGATCGGACAGGGTTTGCTCGGGCAACGGCGCAGGCTGGAATTCACGCTGCGACTGGCGCGCGCCAAGTGCCTGCATCAGGGGCATGCCGCCAACCACCGTAGGGGCGGGCAGATGGATGGACTGGCCCGGATCAAACTCCAGCGGCGTGGGTTTGAGTTGCCCGATGAGCCCCAGAGCCATTTTTGTCAGCGTATTCATAAACCAGCCCTCCTTGTGGCGCGATGTTAGGACGCGGATCGCGTGTTGAGTTGACTTTTGTCAGACTTCGCTCGCGCGGCGACAATCAGACCCTTACCCAACCGACGGCACTGCCAGAGAAACTCACCCATGACCGACAACTACAAAGCCGCCGCAGAAGCCCGGGAAGCCGCGCTATGCGAACCCTGCCGTGGCATCCAGCGCAACTGGCGCCGCGCCCCCGGCCACGCAGAACTGGTGCAGGGAGACAACCGCAAGGAAGATCGCAACGGACGCAGCGTGACCGTGACACGCTACCGCTGCGACCGCTGTGGCTCGATCTGGGACTACGAAAACGACAAAGCCAACCAGCAAGCGGGCTGGTCGCTGCCGCGCCGCTAGACGTGGACCAGCGCAGCAGGCCATGAAAGCACCCCCCAGACTCCAATCCCTCATTGAAGAGGGCCTGATCGACACCGTGGTGCGACAACTCATGAGCGGCAAAGAGGCCATGGTGTTTGTGGTGCGCTCGGGCGAGCAGACGCTGTGCGCCAAAATCTATAAGGAAGCCAACAATCGCAGCTTCCGCCAGGCAGTGGACTACACCGAAAACCGCAAGGTCAAGAACTCGCGCTCGGCCCGCGCCATGGCCAAAGGCAGCAAGTTTGGCCGCCAGGAGCAGGAGGCCGCGTGGCAAAGCGCCGAGGTGGACGCGCTGTACCGCCTGGCCGCGGCTGGCGTGCGGGTGCCGCAGCCCTACAACTTCCACGATGGTGTGCTGCTGATGGAGCTGGTGACCGACGCCGATGGCGACGCAGCGCCACGTCTGAACGATGTGGCCTTTACCCACGCGCAGGCACTGCGCCACCACGCCACGCTGATTGCCGAGGTGGTGCGCATGCTGTGCGCGGGGGTGGTGCACGGGGATTTGTCAGAGTTCAACATCCTGCTGGCGCACACGCCTGGGGTCGAGGGTGCGGAGGGTGTGGATGAGCCAGTGATCATCGACCTGCCGCAGGCCGTAGACGCCGCGGGCAACAACCATGCGCAGCGCATGCTGCTGCGCGATGTGGCCAACCTGCGCGACTTCTTTGGCCAGTTTGCTCCTGAGCTGCTGCACACCGACTATGGCCCCGAGATCTGGAGCCTGTACCAGAGCGGCCTGCTCTCCAACGAAACGGTGCTGACGGGCGTCTATGAGCGCGCGCATGCCGATGTGGACATGCAGGCGGTGTTGCGCGAGATTGACGATGCACGGGCCGAGGATGCCGCGCGCAGGCTGCGCATGGCGACGGCTTCCCCGTAAACTGGTACTGCAATTCAGGAACCTGCCATGACCGACCTCTCCGCTTATTCCGTCACCCGCAAATGGCCCGCGCAGCACCCGGAGCGCCTGCAGCTGTATTCACTGCCCACGCCCAACGGCGTGAAGGTGTCCATCCTGCTGGAAGAAACCGGCCTGCCGTATGAGGCGCATCTGGTGAGCTTCGACACCAACGACCAGATGTCGCCCGAGTTTGTAGGCACGTTTCCCAACAACAAGATTCCCGCCATCCTCGACCCCAACGGGCCTGGTGGCAAGCCGCTGGCCCTGTTTGAATCGGGCGCCATCCTGCTCTACCTGGCCGAGAAAACCGGCAAGCTCCTGCCCGCCGACCCTGCCGCGCGTTACGAGACGGTGCAGTGGCTGATGTGGCAGATGGGTGGCGTCGGTCCGATGTTCGGGCAGCTGGGTTTCTTCCATTTCTTTGCCGGCAAAGACTATGACGACAAGCGCCCGCGTGACCGCTATGTGGCCGAGAGCAAGCGCCTGCTGGGCGTACTGGACCAGCGTCTGGCCACACGCAGCTGGATCATGGGTGACGAGTACACCATCGCGGACATTGCCATCTTCCCGTGGGTGCGCAACCTGGTCGAGCGTTACGGTGCAGGTGATCTGGTGGGCTACGCCGACTTCACGCATGTGGCGCGCGCACTGGCCGCGTTTGTGGCCCGGCCGGCAGTGCAGCGGGGCCTGATCATTCCAAATCGCTCCTGATTTGATAGCTGCTTGCGCACTATCTGCGAGGGCTTGCTGCGTATTTGATTACTAAAGTCGCAGCAGGCACCGTCAGGGCAACTGGCAAGCCAGCGCATCGAGCTGGTCGATGCAGATGTTCCAGCCTTCGAAGAATCCCATTTGTTCGTGGCGGTCTTTGGTGGCCTTGTCGGGGTGCATCACCGTGGCCACATAGCGGGTGCCATCGCCCTCATCGGCCATGTCGATGATGCCCGTCATGGTGAGCCAGGAGTGGGCAGGGCGCCAGCCCGTGATCAGCGCGTTGGTGAAGACCAGCCTGCGCTGTTCCACGATTTCGAGAAAGCAGCCCGGGTTGTCGCTGGTGCCGCCATCGGGCCCGCGCATGAAGGTATAGAACCCGCCGCCCGGGCGCATGTCGAACTCCCGCACTTCAGTTGTCCACGGTTTGGGGCACCACCATTCCTGGAGCAAGGCCGGGTCGGTC
>CAUJJV010000006.1 GCA_963205375.1 Pseudomonadota bacterium | reverse complement strand
GGCACGCTGATCGTGCGGGGCCACGGACTCGCCCGCGTAACCGCCACCGGTGCACGCAGCGAGATCGGTCGTATCGGCTCAGCACTCGACTCCCTTACTGCAGAGGCTTCGCCGCTGAAAAAACAGACGGCCAGGCTTATCCGGGTGCTGGTGATGGTTGCCCTGGGCGCCAGTCTGTCCCTGGTGGTGGTGTTCGGCGTGATGCGGGGCGACTGGCTCGGCGCACTGCTGGCCGGCATTGCGCTGGCCATGGCTTTGCTGCCCGAAGAATTTGCTGTGGTCCTGACGGTCATTCCCGCGATGGGTGCCTGGCGTCTGTCGAAGCAAAACGTCCTGACCCGGCGCATCGCCGCCATCGAAACGCTGGGGGCCGCATCGGTGCTGTGCGTGGACAAGACTGGCACCCTGACCGAAAACCGCATGACGGTGGCCCAGTTGCATGTCGACCAAGGCATTGTCGGCCCGCAGACCCTGGACATTGACTACAGTGCACCGGCCGAGCTGGCGGAAGAGTTCCATGCTTTGGTGGAGTACTCCATTCTGGCCAGCATGGCCGAGCCCTTCGACCCGATGGAGAAGGCGTTTCACCGGCTCGGGCAGCACTTCCTGCAGGGCACCGAACACCTGCACCGGGATTGGACCCTGGTGCAGGAGTACGGGCTGACCCCCCAGCTGCGGGCCATGTCCCACGTATGGCGCGCCGTGCAGGGCGAAGACCACGTGGTGGCCGCCAAGGGCGCCCCCGAAGCGGTGATGGATTTATGCCACCTGGACGCCCCCACCCAGGCCCGTATTGAGCAGGCCATCAACACCATGGCAGCGCAGGGCCTGCGGGTACTGGGCGTGGCCAGTGCACGGTTTGCGGGTGAAGCGTGGCCCGCACAGGAACACGACTTTGACTTTGCGTTTTTGGGTCTGCTGGGGCTGGCCGATCCGTTGCGGGCAGAAATTCCTGCGGCCGTTGCGCAGTGCCATACCGCGGGTATCCGCGTCATCATGATCACCGGGGACTACCCTGCCACCGCCAGCGCCATCGCCATGAAGGCGGGTTTGCGCGTGGAGGGCGAATGCAGCGTCTTGACAGGCGATGCCATCGCCGGCCTCAGCGATGCCGCACTGCAGGAGCACATGCAGACAGTCAGCGTGTGTGCCCGGGTGGCGCCAGAGCAGAAGCTGCGCATTGTGCAAGCGCTACAGGCCCGCGGTGCGGTCGTCGCCATGACGGGCGATGGCGTCAACGACGCACCTGCGCTCAAGGCCGCCCACGTGGGCGTGGCCATGGGCGGCCGGGGGACCGATGTGGCCCGCGAGGCGGCCGCACTGGTGCTGCTGGACGACAACTTTGCATCCATCGTGGGCGCTGTGCAGCTGGGACGGCGCATTTTTGACAACCTGCGCAAATCGATGTCCTACATCCTGGCCGTGCATGTTCCCATCGCAGGCATGGCCATGCTGCCGGTTCTGTTCGGCTGGCCGGTGATGCTGTACCCGCTGCACATTGCGTTTCTGGAACTGGTCATTGACCCGGCCTGCTCGATGGTGTTCGAGAACGAGCCGCTGGAGGCAGACGCCATGCAACGGCCACCGCGCGATCCCCAGGCCATGCTGTTTGGCGGCATGACGCTGGTGATGGCCCTCTTGCAGGGGCTGGGGGTCTTGCTGGTGGCGTGCGGTGCCACCCTGTGGGGCCGCACCTGGCTTAGCGAAGACGCCCTGCGCGCCTTTGTATTTGTGACGCTGGTCGCGGGCAATCTGGCATTGATCTTCTCCAACCGCTCCGGTACCGGCTCCCTGTGGGCCATGTTGCGGGTGCCCAATCGCACGCTGTGGATTGTCAGCGCCGTGACGCTGGGCATGATGGTGATGGCGGTCTATGTGCCCTGGCTGTCCGGGCTCTTCCATTTTGAAGCGCTAAACGGGAGCGACCTGTTGCTGGCCATCGCCATGGGTGCCATGAGCGTGCTGTGGTTTGCGCTGGTCAAGCGCAGCCGCAGTTAGCGCGGGATGCGCTCGCGTGCCCGACGCACCTTGTCGGCACTGACGGCGACCTTGACCTTTTCGTAGTTCACCGGTGCCGCAATGGCCAGCGCCGGGTCCGAAGTGTCCTTGCACTGGTACTTCACCGCCGGTATGCCATCCTTGTCGGCAATGGTGATGACCCACGGCATATTGGCACGCTGGCCACGCATGACCGAGATCGCCATTTCGCCCGTCACCAGCTGCACGTAGCTGCCCGGAGGGTAAAACCCGACCGCCTGCGCCATGGCTGAACCCACGCCGAGCTCGTCACCCTGGGCCTTGAGCACCATGGCCTTGACCGCCTTGACGGCAGATTGCGATGCACGGGTCTTGCGGGCCGTCGTGCGGGCCACAAAACTGTCGGCCAGCGCCAGCAGGCGCCTGGCGGCATGGTTGGCTGGATAGGCATTCGCATGGTCGGGCGCGTGGTGCCAGCGCACGATGTCGAGCTGGTCCACGTCATCGACCCCAAACCCGGCGAGGATGTCCGCTCCGCGCGCGGGGTGTTCGGCAATCAGCGTGCGCTGCCACTCGGTGATGTCCGAACTCTGGCGCGCCATGCTGTCCTGGTCGCGCGCCATGCCGATGTTCATAGTCAGCGCAGCTGCCACCAGCGAATGGCGGTGCGCCGCATCGATGCCCAGCTTGGTGGCGGTCAGCTCACACATCACCGCACACAGCAGTGCATGGGTGGCACAGTAGCCCAGCGAGTCATCGGCCAGCGCCTGGTACAGGCAAAACAGGCTGTCATCCGCGTCGGCATGCAGCAGGGACATGGCTTTTTTCTGGATGTCCGCCAGCCGCTGCAGGGGGTTGATGGCCAGACCGCCCTGGTACAGGATGCCACGCAGCACCTCCTGCAGGTCCAGCCAGCCGCCGTGCAACTGGCGTCCCACCACATAGTCGCTCTCGCGGATCTCGGCTGGCATGGGCATGCGTGCAATCTCCTGCACATCCACACCGCTGCGCAGCAGCTCATGGACCATGCGCTCGTAGGCACGCTGCCAGGCCTGGGCATCACTGGGCGAGGTCGAGGCATTGAAGGCATGCAGCTTGTCGCGGTGCTGCTCCGACACGATGGGCTGGCCCTTGCGTAACAGCAGCTGTCCGGTATCGCTGACCACATTGACGGGCAGTGGCTTGCCCACTTCGAGCATCGCCACGGGAATGGGAACGTATTTCACTCTGCCACCACCACAGGAACGCGCTGCGCCAGTGCACACATCAACTCATAACCTACGGTCTGCGCCTGCCGGGCCACTTCATCAATGGACAGCACGGCACCGTTGGCCGCACGGCCCCACAGCGTGACTTCACTGCCCTGCCCGGCATCGGGCACGGGCGTCAGATCCACCGCCAGCATGTCCATGCTCACCCGCCCCAGCGTGCGGCTGCGTACGCCGTCGACCAGCACCGGTGTGCCGGTGGGGCAGATGCGCGGGTAACCGTCGGCATAGCCACACGCCACCACGCCGATACGCATCGCCTCCTGCGCCACAAAGTTAGAGCCATATCCGACTCCAGCCCCCGCGGATATTGCCTGAACAGCTATGATTTTTGCAGCAAGCGTCATGGTCGGCTGCAGGCCCCAGTGCGCGGCCGTGTGCTCGGGATAGTCCGGCGCGCTGCCATAGATGGCGATGCCGGGCCGCACCCAGTCGGACACCTGGACCGCATCCGGGTGGCGCAGGGTGGCTGCGCTGTTGCTCAGCGTGCGCTCGCCGGGCAGATCGCTGGTCACCGCGGCAAATACCGCCATCGCATCGGCGATACCCAGTGGACCGTCCGCGTTGCCAAAGTGGGTCATCAGGGAAATCTCATCCACCTGCGGCAAAGCATTCAGGCGGGTCCAGGCCGAGCGGTACTGGTCGGGCGCAAAACCCAGACGGTTCATGCCGGAATTCATCTTCAGGAACACCCGGTGCGGCACATTGGTCTTGTGCGCCGCCAGCATGTCGATCTGCGCATCGCAGTGCACCGTGTGCCAGAGGTCCAGCCGCGAACACAGCTCCAGGTCGCGCAGCTCGAACACGCCTTCGAGCAGCAGGATCGGGCCACGCCAGCCCAGGTCGCGCACGCGCTGCGCCTCGGCCAGATCGAGCAGCGCAAAGCCGTCGGCACCGCGCAGGCCGTCAAACACGCGCTCGATGCCGTGCCCATAGGCATTGGCCTTGACGACGGCCCACACCCGTGCATCGGGGGCTGCCCTGCGCGCAACGGCCAGGTTGTTGACAAAGGCCTGGGTATGGATGGTGGCTTGGATCGGGCGGGGCATGGTGGCATTGTCAATCGGAATAGGCAGGATTCTGACACTGCCCGGCGTGCTATAACCTCGACACGTTTGGAGACACTCTACAAAACAATCGGCATCGGATGTCCTGATGCCCGCCATCCCGATACATGAAACGCGGTTTTTTCACCATCATGTCAGCGCAGTTTTTCAGCTCGCTGGCCGACAACGCACTGTTTGTGGCAGCAGTGCAGCTACTGCGAACCGGCGGTGCCCCCGAGTGGCAACAGGCCGCGCTGGTCCCGATGTTTGCCCTGTTCTATGTGGTGCTGGCCCCTTTCGTCGGCGCCTTTGCGGACGCCCTGCCCAAGGGCAAAGTCATGCTCATCAGCAACTCCATCAAGGTGGTGGGCTGCCTGCTGATGCTCTTTGGCACCCACCCGCTCATGGCCTATGCCATCGTCGGATTGGGCGCGGCGGCCTATTCGCCAGCCAAGTACGGCATCCTCACCGAGCTGCTGCCGGCCTCCCAACTGGTCAAGGCCAACGGCTGGATCGAGGGCCTGACCATCGCCTCCATCATTCTGGGCGTTCTGCTCGGCGGACAACTCGTGGGTACGGTGATCTCCACCAAACTGCTGGCGCTGGACTTTCCACTCCTCACGACC
>CAUJJV010000005.1 GCA_963205375.1 Pseudomonadota bacterium | reverse complement strand
CAGTTGGGCAGCGCCTGCATCGGCACGGAATTCGCGGTGGCGTGAGAACCAGGCCACGACGATGGCCGCAGCAAAACCCAGCACGATGTCGAGCACGATCGTGGTGATCATGTAGCCAATGCCGGGGCCGCTGTTCTCGCTGTCGCCCTTGCGCAGGAAGCTGTCCACCGCGTAGCCGATCACCCGGCTCAAAAACACCACAAAAGTATTCATCACGCCCTGGATCAGCGTCATGGTGACCATGTCGCCGTTGGCGATGTGTGCCACCTCATGGCCAATCACGGCTTCGACTTCCTCGCGGGTCATACCCTGCAGCAAGCCGGTGGAGACGGCCACCAGGGCCGAGTTCTTGAACGCACCGGTGGCAAACGCGTTGGGTGCGCCTTCAAAAATGCCGACTTCAGGCATGCCGATGCCAGCCTTGTCGGCGAACTTGCGCACGGTGTCCACAATCCAGGCTTCGTCGGCGTTTTGCGGCTGATTGATGACCCGCACACCCGACGACCACTTGGCCACCGGCTTGCTGATCAGCAGCGAAATGATGGCGCCACCAAAGCCCATGATGAGCGCGAACACCATCAGGGTGCCCAAATTCATCCCATTGGCGCCAATAAAGCGGTTCGCGCCGGTCAGGCTGGCCACAATGCCCAGCACCACAACCACAGCGAGGTTGGTCATTACAAACAAGAAAATGCGTTTCATGGTTTCCTTCAGTGTCGCCTGTTGAGTTGGCGTTGCCCGGAATGGTAGGGGCTGATTGGCCAAAATCAAGATTTCTCCAGCCAAACTCCCAATTAATTTATGGTTTTCGGTGGCCGAAACACGCTGGTATCGGCATAAAACGCCGGGTCCGCGTTCTCTGGCCACCAACCAGGAACCCCCAGCACCGGCAGGTGGGCAAAGGGCTTGGTCGCCAGCATCTCGGCCGTCAGTTGTGCAGCCACCCAGGCGTCCATATCTGCTATCGAATTGGTAGCTGCCTGCGCACGAAATACGTGGGCTGTGATCGGTTTTCGTGCATAAACCAGCTTTTCCAGCAGGGCGTGGCCAAACAGCACCAGATGCGCCTCTTGCCACAGCGGGCGCAGGGTCACAAACAGACGATGCCAGTCTTTCGCCACCAGGGCATCCCACAGCGCATCCGGCCCCTGGAAAAAAGCGGCGTTTTCGTCGAACACGGTCAGGGCGTCTCGCGCCGGGCCGCGCACCGGCTGGATACCGGTCTGGGAAATCTGGGCCACATGCAGGTGGTTCAGGCGACGCTTGGTCTGCGGAAACAGCAGCCACGCCAGTCCATTGAAAAAGTCGTGCAAGCCCTCGCGGGTTGGGCAGCAGTCGCTATCAAAAATATAGCTTTCATACGCTACCCCCGCAGGCAGATCACTTTGCGGCACAAAACGCACTGGAGTCGCTTGGGGCGCCAGTGCGCCATTCAACGCCTCGGCACTGGACAGGCCTGCCGCCACCCGACCGGCCACGCGCTGGCCCAGCTCTGCATACGGCGCCAGCCAAGGCGCAGACCATTCAACAGAGGCTAAGGACATGGGCGGCAGGGCGTTCTGCGCAGGTAAAGGAGGAGCCCGCGCAGCGGGCGGGGGACACGGAGCAGAGCGCTCTGCTGTCCATGTCCTTAGACAACCCGCCAAGGCAGTGCGTCACCCCCACACAGCGGTTTCAACTGCGCCTCGCCAAAAGCAAATGTCTCCGGCACGGTCCAGGACTCGCGGCGCAGAATGATGGTGCCGGTGTTGCGCGGCAGGCCATAAAAGTCGGCGCCATGGAAGCTGGCGAAGCCTTCGAGCTTGTCCAGCGCCCCAGCCGCATCGAAGGCCTGCGCATACAGCTCCATGGCCGCGTGCGCGGTGTAGCAGCCGGCGCAACCGCTGGCGTGCTCTTTCAGGTGGGCCGGATGCGGTGCACTGTCGGTGCCCAGGAAGAATTTGGCGTTGCCACTGGTCGCGGCCTGCACCAGTGCCAGGCGGTGCGTTTCGCGCTTCAGCACCGGCAGGCAGTAGTAATGCGGGCGGATACCGCCGGTGAAGATGGCGTTGCGGTTGTAGAGCAGATGGTGGGCCGTGATGCTGGCGGCGGTGAAGCAGTCGCTCTCGGTCACGTATTGCGCGGCTTCTTGGGTCGTGATGTGCTCGAACACGATCTTGAGCTCGGGGAAGTCCTTGCGCAGCGGCTTCAGCTGGGTGTCGATGAACACCGCCTCCCGGTCGAACAGGTCGATGTCACTGGAAGTCACCTCGCCATGGACCAGCAGCAACAGGCCGGCCTTCTGCATGGCCTCCAACGTCTTGTAGGTCTTGCGCAGGTCGGTCACGCCAGCATCGCTGTTGGTGGTGGCGCCTGCGGGGTAGAGCTTGACGGCCACCACGCCAGCGTCTCTGGCGCGGGCGATTTCGTCCGCAGGCAGGTTGTCGGTGAGGTACAGCGTCATTAGCGGCTCGAACGACATGCCCGCAGGGACAGCCGCCTGGATGCGCGCCTTGTAGGCCAGCGCCTGCTCGGCCGTGGTCACTGGCGGCTTGAGGTTGGGCATGATGATGGCGCGGCCAAACTGGGCGGCGGTGTGTGGCACCACGGTATTCAGGGCAGCTCCGTCACGCACATGCAAGTGCCAGTCGTCAGGGCGGGTGATGGTCAGGGTGTTGGTCTGGGAGTTTTGCATCGGGTTCATTCGCGTATTGTCCCCGCAGCAGCACCGGCTGCGAGGTAGTTCCACAGGGCTTGCGCGGCACTTTTGGGGGCCTTGGTGCCGCTGCGAGCACCTTCCTTGCCCAGCGGGCGTTCGCGGTAGGCGCGCACTTCCATGGTGATCTGCAGGTCTTGCGTGCCAGCGGGCATGGCGCTGACCAGTTTCTTGGCGCGCAGGTCTTTCTTGACCGCGCTGTGGGGCAGGAATGCCACGCCGTGGCCCTCCAGCGCCATCGCCTTCAGGCCCTCGGCCATGTCGGTCTCGTACACCCGGTCAAAGTGGATCGGCATGGCAGACTGCTTGAGGATCAGGTCCACCATCTGCCCCAGGTAGGCGCCCGGCGCATAGGCCAGGTAAGGCAGCGGCTGGCCGACCTTGCCGGGCAACGTATACAGCGGTGCACCGTCCGGGCCGGGCTTGACGTAGGGTGCCACCACCTCTTCGCCCAGGCTGACCATTTCGTAGCGGTCGGTATCGAACTGGTAGGGCTGCGAGGGGTGGTGGTAGGCAATCAGCAGATCGCAGCTGCCCTCCACCAGACGCATGACCGCATCGTGCACATTGAGTGCAATCAGGCGGCTCTTGATGGGCCCGAAGTTCTCGCGCAGATCGGACACCCACGCCGGGAAGAAAGTGAACGCCAGCGTGTGCGGTACGGCGAATTCGATCACATCCTGGCCAGCGGTGGTGTGGCCGCGCAACATGGCGCGCGTGGACTGCAGCGCCTGCAGCATTTCCAGCGACTGCTCGTACAACGTCTCCCCCGCGGCGGTGAGACGCGTGGGGTAGGAGCTGCGGTCCACCAGATCAGTGCCCGCCCACGCCTCCAGCGACTGGATGCGCCGGGAGAATGCCGGCTGCGTCACATGGCGCAGCTGGGCCGAGCGGCTGAAACTGCGCGTTTCAGCCAGGCTGACAAAGTCTTCAAGCCATTTGGTTTCCATGCCCTGATTATCTTCAGGTGGCCCTGGGCACTCAGGCCTTGTGCTGGATGAGCTGGGTGTACTGCATGCGCGTCTTTTCCGACACCGCGGCCAGCACCTGGTGGTAGTGCGTCTGGTGGCGTGCCAGCAAGCGTGCGGATGCGACGTTTTTGGACCGGCAAAACCAGTGGCAGGTGTGCTGCATCAGCATCAGTTCGGCCGTCAGGGTGAAAGCCCGATCCTTGGGTGCATCCTGCCGCACATTGGACACGGCGGCGTCAATGCCGCGTGCGTGGATCTGCAGGGCGTGGCGCAAATCAAAGGCCTGTGCCGGAAACAGCTTGTCGGCCCAGGGGAATGCGATAGGCAATGTGCTGACCCGCGCGCTGTCGGCCCACACATCGGCAAACGCTGCGGCGAACTGCTGAAACTGGTCGCGCAGCTTGTCTTCCTGCGCATGCAGGTGCTCCCAGACCTGGGCCTGGCGCTCGGCGCTGCCTTCTCCCAGCGCACGCAGGTAACCATCCATCAGGGTTTCCATCAACTTTTCGATGTCGTACCGCCCCAGGTAACTTGCCAGCAGGGCAATGCGCCGCTTCTGCTCGCGGGACTTGAACACGGTAAACGCGGTGAATGCCGCCAGAACGAGAACGATTTCCATACAGGCTATTTTGCTTTTGTGCGGGTTGTACCGGTGCTGGCACTTTTCTTGGCAGCGGGTTTGCGGGGTTTGGGGACCTTGGGCGGAGGCAACGCATCGAAGGTGGCGCGCACCAATTGTCCTAGCAGATGGTGGTCGTCCCAATCGTCGGCCGTGACCAGCAGGTGCATGCGTGCGCCGGGATACGGTGCGCCCTCGCGCACTTCGCGCATCAGCGCACGGCCGGCATCGGTAGGTTTGAGGTAAAGCTGCTCGTCGCACACCAGCCCCACAGGCCGGCCCGCGTAGTACAGGCAGTACTCGCCAAACATCTTGCGCGACGACACCGGCCCGGCCGACTTGAGCTGGTCCAGCAGGTAATCCATGGTGCCTTGTGAAGTGGACATGCTACCTCTCCTTTGCGTTGTCTGGCTAAGCCGCCGCGGTGGCGCTGCTTTGCTGCTGCAGGTTCCACATCTGGGCATAGCGCCCGTTGGCGGCCAGCAGCGCCTGGTGGGTGCCGCGCTCGACAATACGGCCCGAATCCATCACCAGAATTTCATGGGCGTCCACCACCGTGGACAGGCGGTGGGCAATCACCAGCGTGGTCTTGTTCTGCGACACGCCCTGCAGTTCAGCCTGGATGGCGCGCTCGTTGGCGCTGTCCAGCGCGCTGGTGGCTTCGTCAAAAATCACAATCGGCGGGTTCTTGAGCAGAGTGCGCGCAATGGCCACGCGCTGCTTTTCGCCGCCCGACAGCTTCAGTCCGCGCTCACCCACCATGGTGTCGTAGCCTTTGGGCGTACCGGCAATGAAGTCGTGGATGTGCGCGGCCCGCGCGGCTCCCTCCACCTCGGCCCGGCTGGCGCCAGGGCGGCCATAGGCAATGTTGTATTCCACCGTGTCGTTGAAAAGCACCGTATCCTGCGGCACGATGCCGAT
>CAUJJV010000004.1 GCA_963205375.1 Pseudomonadota bacterium | reverse complement strand
GGAAAGTCTGCTTTCAGACCCAGGTACTGCTGCATCATGGGGGTGTGCGGTGGCGCGGTGTCGGTCATCCCGCTGAGTCTATCAACTCAGCCCGCCATTCTGCCGGCTCGGCTCAGCTGAAAACGCTGCCGTACTGCTTGCGCAAGTCGCCCTTTTGCACCTTGCCGGTACCCCCCACCGGCAGGGACTCCAGAAACACCACGTCGTCGGGTACCCACCACTTGGCGACCTGGGTTTCCAGAAACTTCAGGATTTCGTCCTTTTCCAGTGCGTGGCCGGGTTTGCGCACGATGAACATCAGGGGGCGTTCGTCCCACTTGGGGTGCTTCACGCCAATCACCGCTGCCATGGCCACGGCCGGGTGGGCGACGGCGGCGTTCTCCAGGTCGATGGAACTGATCCATTCACCCCCGGTCTTGATCACGTCCTTGGTGCGGTCGCGGATCTGCATCACCCCGTCGGGGCTGATGGTGGCAATGTCGCCCGTGGGGAACCAGCCGTCCACCAGCGGCGATCGGTCGGCCTTGAAGTAGGACGAAAGCACCCACTGCCCGCGCACCATCAGCTCACCCTGGGATTCACCGTCACGGGGCAGGGTGGCGCCCTGTTCGTCCACCACCTTGATCTCCACGCCAAACATGGTCCGCCCCTGTTTGGCCAGGTGGGCATGTTTTTCTTCAGCGGGCCAGCCCTTTGCCGCAGGCATCAGACCGCCCATGGTGGCTGCGGCCGTGGTTTCGGTCATGCCCCAGCCGTGGCGCACTTCGACCTGGTAGGTATCCATGAACTTGGCGATCAGCGAGCGTGGCATGGCCGAACCACCCACCAGGGTGCGGCGCATGGTGGTGAACTTCAGTCCGTTCTGCTCGACGTGGGCCAGCAGCAGTTGCCAGATGGTGGGAACGCCAGCACTCACGGTGACGCCTTCGGACTCCATCAGTTCGTACAGGGACTTGCCATCCAGTCCCGGGCCGGGCAGCACCAGCTTGGCGCCTGCAATGGGTGCAGCATAGGGAATGCACCAGGCGTTGACGTGGAACATCGGCACCACGGGAAGAATGGCGTCGGCTGGCGAGAGCGACAGGATGGACGGGTTGCAGCCCGAGATGGCGTTGAGCACGATGGCCCGGTGGGAGTACATCACGCCTTTGGGGTTGCCGGTGGTGCCCGAGGTGTAGCACAGGGCGGCACCGGTGCGCTCGTCGAATTCGGGCCAGGCAAACTCGTCGCTGCAGGGCGCGATCAGGTCCTCATACGACTGGACGTTGGCCACGCCTTCGATGGTCGGCGTGTGGGCCGCATCGGCCAGGCACACCCAGGCACGCACCATAGGGCAATGGGCTGCAATGCCCTTGACCAGTGGCGCAAACGTGGCGTCAAACAGCACCACCTGGTCTTCGGCGTGGTTGATCACGTAGATCAGCTGCTGCGGGTGCAGGCGCGGGTTGCAGGTGTGCAGCACCATGCCACTGCCGGAGACGGCGTAGTAGGTCTCCATGTGGCGGTGGTTGTTCCAGGCAATGGTGCCTACCGCGTCACCACCCTTGAGGCCCAGGCCGGCCAGTGCGTTGGCCAGCTTGCGCGCGCGGGTGCCGCACTGGGCGTAGGTGTAGCGGAACAGCGGGCCGTGGGTCTCGCGGGAGACGATTTCTGCCTCCCCGAATTGCGCAGCAGCATGTTCAATGACGCTGGACAGCAGCAAGGGGCGGTCCATCATGAGGCCAGGTTGAAGCATGGGGTGTGTCTCCTGTTGGAATAGTTATGTGTTGTGGTGTGTCGAAGAACTTCAGGCGGCCAGCATGTTGCGCAGCCGCTGCGCAATGATGCTTTCGGCCTCGCGCATGATGCGGTCGATCAGTTCCTTGACGGTGGGCACGTCATGGATCAGTCCGGCCACCATGCCGCAGGACCAGGCGCCCGCGTCCATCGTGCCGTCTTTCATGATGCGCGGGTAGACACCAGCCACTTCTTCCATGATGTCGTCGAACTGGATGGTGGCACCCAGCGCGCGTTCCTTCTCCAGCAGGCGGTCTACGGCGGCGTTGCGCAGGACGCGCTCGGTGTTGCGCAGGGGGCGCATCACCAGGCGCGTGTCGAGTTCGGTGGCAGCCACAATGGCCTGCTTGACGTTGGCATGCACGGGCGCCTCCTGGGTGGCAATAAAGCGCGTACCCATGTTGATGCCCTCGGCGCCCAGGCACAGGGCGGCTGCCAGAGAGCGGCCATCGGCCATACCGCCCGATGCGACAAATGGAATCTTGAGTTCATCGGCGGCGCGGGGCAGCAGGATGAAGTTGGGCACATCGTCCTCGCCCGGGTGGCCACCGCACTCAAACCCGTCCACGCTGACCGCATCGCAGCCAATGGATTCAGCCTTGAGCGCATGGCGCACCGAGGTGCATTTGTGAATGACCTTGATGCCGGCTTCGTGCAGCGCGGGCAGGTATTTTTGCGGGTTGTTTCCGGCAGTCTCCACCGCCTTGACGCCGCCGTCGATGATGGCCTGGATGTAGCCAGGGTAATCGGGCGAGCTCACGGTGGGCAGAAAGGTGAGGTTCACGCCAAAGGGCTTGTCGGTCATCTCGCGGCAGCGGCGGATCTCGTTGGCCAGGTCCTTCGGGGAGCGCTGGGTCAGGCCGGTAATCATGCCCAGACCGCCTGCGTTGGAGACGGCGGAGGCCAGTTCGGCAAACCCCACAAAATGCATACCCCCCTGAATGATGGGGTGCTCAATGCCAAACAGTTCGGTGATTTTGGTCTTCATGGTCGTTGGTTCCTTTCGCGGCAATTATGGGTTGCAGCCTGAAAAAAGGAAGCATTGCCAGCGGGTTTTGCGTCGCCGTGGTGACCAATGGAGTTTGCCGAGCTATTATCCGTGTCTATAGACAGACAACACGGAATGAAACCGGCCCGATCAGTGGAGAAGACCCCAGACAACACCACGTCAGGTGGCACTGCGCCATGGGGTGATGGCCGTCTGGACTTTTTTGGAGTGGATGTCGGCGCCATGTTCAAGGCGTTTTTTGACCAGAGCCCCGAAGCCATCGCACTTACCCGTGTCCGCGATGATGCCATCGTGGAAGTCAACCAGGAGTGGGTCAAGCTCACGGGCCTGCCCCGTGACCAGGTGCTGGGCCGCACTGCAGTGGAGATTGGCCATTGGCGAGACGCAGGCATGCGCGCCCAGGCGATGCATGGCATCAAGACCAATGGCCGGGTGACTGACCTGGATGTGACGCTGAATATGGCCGGTGGCGTGGCGCGGCTGGTGCGCCTCAATGCCGTGCTGGTCCATGTGCCAGCTGGTCCGTTTGTCCTGATTTACCTGCGCGATGTGACGGCCGAACTCATGGCTCAGGAAGCGCTCAAGGCCACTGAGCTGGAACTGGCGCAAACCAACGAAAAGCTCAATCGGCAGGTCAAGCTGCATGAAATGACCGAGGCCATGGCCAGACTGGGCCACTGGGTGCATTACCCGGGTGCCGAGGAGGTTCAGTTGTCGCCAGGCTACAGCGTGCTGGCCAACATTGGGGACACAACGCATGCGCCGGTGGGCGACCATCTGAAAAGTGTCGTGCCCGAGGATCGGGACATCGTCACGGGTGCGCTCAAGCGCATGGATGGCAAGTTGGTGGAGTACCGTTGGCATCGCCCGGATGGCCGCATCGTCTGGATACGGTCACGTATGCACCGGCAAATTGAAAACGGTGTGGTCAAAGCCGACTTTGGCATCGTGCAGGACATTACGGCCGAACGGGAGTCCATGCAGCAGGTGGCCGAGCAACTCGCTGCCATGCGCCAGAGCGAGGCCAGGTTCCGCGCATTGACCGAGTTGTCGTCGGACTGGTTCTGGGAGCAGGACGAGCAGTTCCGGTTTACCCGTGTGGATGGCAATCTGGAAGCCTCCAATGCCCTTCCGTCTCCGTCCTACGTAGGCAAGACGCGGTGGGATTCCGGGGTGCAAGGGGTCAGTCCAGAGCGGTGGGCTGCACACCGTGCGGCAGTGGAGGCCCACGAGGTGTTCCATGACTTCGAGATGCAGCGCCCGCGGGCGGATGGGTCGCCTATGTGGGTGACGATCAGCGGCGCCCCGATATTCGATGACAACGAAGTCTTCAAGGGTTACCGGGGTACCGGCCGTGACATCAGCGAACGCAAACGCGCGGAAGCCGACATTTTGCGTCTGGCGTTTTACGATTCGCTCACAGGCCTGCCTAACCGGCGGCTACTGATGGACCGTCTGACCCAGGCGATGGAGTTCAGTGCGCGCCGCATCAGCCACGGCGCACTGCTTTTCATCGATCTGGACAACTTCAAGGTCCTCAACGACACCCTGGGACACCAGATGGGTGACGAGTTGCTCAAGCAAGTGGCCGAGCGTCTGATCCAGTGCGTCCGCAGCGTGGATACAGTGGCGCGCCTGGGGGGCGATGAGTTCGTGGTGATGATGGAGGACATGGGCGAGTCGCCCATCGACGCGGCAGCCCAGGCGGAAATGGTGGGCAAGAAGATTCTCGGTGCGTTGAACCAGGAGTTCCTACTCGCCGGAAACCGCCACCACAGCTCACCGAGCATTGGCATCACCCTGTTTTTCCAGCACATGCATACGCTGGATGAGCTGCTCAAACGCGCCGATCTGGCCATGTACCAGGCCAAAGGTGCAGGGCGCAACACGATGCGTTTTTACGATCCCGAGATGCAGGCGGTTGCCACTGCGCGGGCAGTGCTGGAAGCAGACATGCGCCTGGGACTGCAGCGTAGCGAGTTCATGCTGCATTACCAGCCGGTGGTGGACGAGCAGGCGACCATGACCGGCGTGGAGGCCCTGCTGCGTTGGAACCATCCCAAACGGGGCCTGATTTCTCCGGCAGAGTTCATTCCAGTGGCGGAGCAGACCGGTCTGATTCTGCAACTTGGGGCATGGGTGCTGGAGCAGGCTTGCGCGCAGCTGGTGGCCTGGAGCGCGGTGCCTTCAACCCAGCGACTGTCTATTGCCGTCAATGTCAGTGCGCGGCAGTTCCGGCATTCTGATTTTGCGACACAGATACTTTCCCTTTTGCGCACCAGCGGAGCCAATCCCTATCGCCTCAAGATGGAGTTGACGGAGAGCCTGTTGCTCAGCGATATCGACGATGCCATTGACAAGATGGGCGAGTTGCGCTCCATCGGCGTGGGCTTCTCGCTGGACGATTTTGGTACCGGATATTCTTCCTTGAGCTACCTCAAACGCCTGCCGCTGGACCAACTCAAGATCGACCAATCCTTTGTACGTGATGTGTTGACCGATCCCAATGACGCCGCCATTGCGCGCACCATTCTTAACCTGGCCCAGAGTCTGGATCTGGGTGTGGTGGCTGAAGGGGTGGAAACCGAGGGGCAACGCGATTTCCTGCTGAAGAATGGCTGCAGGGCGTTCCAGGGATACCTGTTTGGGCGGCCCGTACCTTTGCACCAGCTGGAGTTGTCCTAGGCATGGGAATTACAGAGTCGGCCGACAGCGCCCCTATGCAGGCTGACATGCTGATCGGCACTTTTGACGAGAGCCCGATGGCGATCTCGGTGAGCCGCCTGAGCGACGGGTGCTTTGTCCATGTGAACGCGCGCTGGTGTGAGCTCATGCACATGACGCGTGAAGAGGTGCTGGGGAAGGACTCGGTGTTTGTCGGCGTATGGGCGGATGCCGACGCGCGTCGCAAGGTTTTGAGCCAGATGAGGCTTGCCGGCAAGGCGCCAGACGGTGTTCCACCATCCGTGACATTTCCATATCGGCGGCGTGATGGTCGCGAAATGCAACTCCAGATGCAGGGTGCAAGAGTCAATCTGGCGGGCGTAGACCATGTGATTACCTACGTCACGGACGTGACGGACCAACACCGGGCGCGGCAGGCTTTGCAGCACAACCAGAACGTACTTGAGCGGCTCAACGAAGATATCTCCAGTCAGATGGAGCTGTACGTGTTGACCGAAAGTCTGGCCAGGGTGGGGCACTGGAAGGTCGATGCCGGCGATTCTCGGCCCCAATGGTCCCAGGGACTGTACGACCTGACAGGCCTCGAAAACACGGGAAGTCTGTCCTTCACAGAAGCCAGGTCGCGCATTGCGCCGCAGGACTGGCCCCTGTTTATGGCCGCACGTGAGCGTCTGGATGGGGAAATGGTCGAATACCGCTGGAACCACCCCGACGGCGAAGTCCGCTGGTTACGCAGCCGCATGCGCAGGCATCACCGGGCGGATGGCAGTTTTGTGGATATTGGTGTGGTGCAGGACTACACCAGCGAGCGCAAGACCAAGATGGCGCTGCAGGACCAACTGGACGTGATCCAGCGGTTGACCAGCAAGCTGCCCGTGATGGTCTTTCAACTTGCGAGGCTCGACGAAACGCACAACAGATTCGTATTTGTCAACGATGCGGTGGAAACCATTTTTGGCGTGACGCCGGAGCAGGCGGTTGCCGATGCGAAAGCCGTGTTCCGGCGGGTTCACCATGACGATATCGGCGGCGTGGTGAAGACCATGCAAGACAGCGCCAGGGACCGGACGCCCTGGGTCCACGAGTTTCGCGTTCAGCAGCCCGATGGAGCGGTGCGGTTTCTTCTCGGCAAAGCCATGGTCGCGGAAGAGCATTCGGGGCAGGTGGTGGCGTACGGTTCCGTGACCGACCTGACGGATCAGCGTGCGTCCCAGGTCTCGCTGATGGAGAGTGAATCGCGCTTTCGTGCGCTCACTGAGTTGTCTTCCGACTGGTACTGGGAGCAGGATGCTCAGTTCCGCTTTGTGCGGCTGGATGGCAGCCTGGTCAACCAGGCCGGACGCACCGGAAACAGCAGCCTGGGCAAGACGCGTTGGGAAGTGGGTGCGCTCAACATGACTGCGCAAGACTGGGAGGCGCACCGGTCGGTGCTGGAAGCCCATGCCGAATTCCGGGATCTGGAGCTCCGCGACGTGGATTACCGGGGACGTCCTTTCTGGATGTCGATCAGCGGAGCCCCCTTCTTCGATGCACAGGGACAGTTTCAGGGCTACCGGGGCGTGGGGCGCAACATCACGGCGCGTAAACGTGCTGAGGAAAAAATCACGCGGCTGGCATTTTTTGATGTGTTGACAGGTCTGCCCAACCGTCGCCTGCTGATGGACCGCTTGCAGCAGGCGCTGGCCGTGAGTGCACGGGACCGTTCCGCCGGGGCCTTGCTGTTCATTGACCTGGATAACTTCAAGGACCTGAACGACTCCCAGGGGCATGACGTGGGCGATCTGCTGTTGAAAGAGGTCGCCGCGCGCATTGAAACCTGCCTGCGCGAAGTGGATACCGTGGCACGCCTGGGTGGCGACGAGTTCATCGTGATGCTCCAGTCACTGGGGCCTGACCTGGCCCAGGCGGCAGCCCAGGCGGAAGTCGTGGCGCAGAAAATCCTGGCTGCCCTCAACCAGACCTACATGTTGCGCACCCTGGAGCACCACAGCACCCCCAGCATTGGTATCACGCTGTTTGAAGACCACATCCAGACCGTGGACGAGTTGCTCAAGCAGGCTGATCTGGCCATGTACGAGTCCAAGGCTGCAGGGCGCAATACCCTGCGCTTTTTCGATCCCGAGATGCAGGCCATGGTGGCCCAGCGGACGGAGCTCGACAGTGATTTGCGGCTGGGCCTGCGGCGCGGAGAACTGGTGCTGTATTACCAGCCCGTGGTGGATGCGCACCGACGCGTCACCGGGGTGGAAGCGCTGGTGCGCTGGCGGCACCCTGCCAAGGGGCTGGTGCCTCCGGCGGACTTTATTCCCATGGCGGAGCAGAGTGGTCTGATTCTGCCGCTGGGCGACTGGGTCATGGAAACCGCATGTCTGCAGCTGGCGCAATGGGCACGACTCGGCGCAACGTCGAACCTGACGATGGCCGTGAATGTCAGTGCACGCCAGTTCCGGCGCCCTGATTTTGTGCAGCGGGTGGAAGCCCTGCTGGAGACGACCGGTGCCAAAGCCCCGTTGCTCAAGTTGGAGCTGACCGAGAGTCTGCTACTGAGCGATGTGCAGGATGCGGTGCGCAAGATGACCGAGTTGGGCGCACGGGGTGTCAAATTCTCGCTGGACGACTTCGGGACCGGGTATTCGTCGCTCACCTACCTGAAGATGCTGCCACTGGAGCAGCTCAAGATCGACCAGTCGTTTGTCCGCGATGTTCTGACCGATGCCAACGACGCTGCCATTGCCAGAACCGTGCTGGCACTGGGCCACAGTCTCGGGCTCAGTGTCGTGGCAGAAGGCGTGGAAACCGCAGGGCAACTGGAGTTTCTGTTGCAGCACGGATGCACGCAGTTTCAGGGCTACCTG
Source organism: Pseudomonadota bacterium (assembly GCA_963205375.1). Lineage (GTDB taxonomy): Bacteria > Pseudomonadota > Gammaproteobacteria > Burkholderiales > Burkholderiaceae_C > Allorhodoferax. The sequence goes on along the minus strand of CAUJJV010000004.1, from coordinate 4,472 downwards.
TTTGGTCGTCCGGTGCCGATTGAGGCACTGCAACTGGACGACCCTGCGGCCTATATCTGACCGCCCCGCAACGAGCGCTTAGAACGGCGCGTCGCTGCTGCCGCTGCTTTCTTCTGCCGGTGCAGGAGCTTGCGCCGCCTGGCGCAGGGACGCTTTTTCTCCGGCGCTGGCAAACTTGCTGTACTTGCCCAGCAGGCTCACCAGTTGTCCGTACACACGCGGGGTGCCGGCCAGGCATTCCTGTTGTTCCAGGAAATCGGCTTCGCCCGTGAAGTTACCCACCAGGCCACCCGCCTCAGTGATCAGCAGCGATCCTGCGGCCACATCCCAGGGCTGCAGGCCAAATTCGAAGAAACCATCGGTGAAACCGGCAGCCACATAGGCAAGGTCCAGCGCGGCGGCACCGGGGCGGCGCAGGCCGGCGGTGCGCTGCATCACATCGCCCATCATGGCCAGGTACTGGTTGAAGTTGTCACCCGGGCGGAACGGGAAGCCGGTGGAAATCAGGCTCTGCTTGAGTTCGGTGCGCTTGGAGACGCGGATGCGGCGGTCGTTCAGGTAGGCACCGCGTCCCTTGGTGGCGGTGAACAGGTCGTTGCGGGTGGGGTCGTACACCACCGCCTGCTCGATCTTGCCCTTGACGGACAGCGCAATGCTGACGCAGTACACCGGCAGGCCGTGGATGAAGTTGGTGGTGCCGTCCAGCGGATCGATGATCCAGACGAATTCGGAGTCTTTGGCGCCGTGTTCACGGCCGGATTCTTCTGCCCAGATGCCGTGACCGGGATAGGCCGTCAGCAGGGTTTCGATGATCGCCTGCTCTGCAGCATGGTCCACTTCGGTGACAAAGTCGTTGGCTTTCTTTTGGGAGATGCGGACGGACTCGATATCCAGCGCAGCGCGGTTGATGATGGAACCGGCGGCGCGGGCGGCCTTGACGGCCACGTTGATCATGGGGTGCAGATTGGGCGACATAGATTGTTGGGGGAAGAGCAAAACGGGACCGGCTGGCGATGCAGGCGGCGACAATAGGGCTATTTTAACGGCAGGGGCTCGGTTGCACACCCTAATGCCCATTTTTCCCTGAGCTCATCCGCATGCAGACCCGATTCATCCTTATCAACACCAGCCATGCCGGCAATGTGGGCGCTGCCGCCCGGGCCATGAAGACCATGGGTTTTGACGATCTGGTGCTGGTGGCGCCGCGCTGGGCCAATGTGCTGCGCCGCGAAGAAACCATCCAGCGGGCCAGTGGAGCCCTGGATGTGCTGGAGAAATGCCGCATTGTGGAAACGCTGGACGAGGCGCTGGATGGCATGACCCACCTGTGCGCCACCGCCATGACGCCGCGCGACTTTGGCCCGCCCACGACCACGCCGCGTGAGCATTTTGAAATGCTATCAAGAAAGGAGCATTGTGCGCATATTCCTCGGGGGCTAGAGCCCGATTTGGCATCAAAGACAGGGGCTGAGGGGCAATTCTCCGCCGGGCCGCCCCAAGGAGCTCTGGACCGCTTGGCGGCCAGCGCCGCTAGGCAATTAGCCCCCTCGGGGGGCAGCGACCCGCGTAGCGGTGGAGCGTGGGGGCCACAGTCTGGTGTGGGGTTTTTGTTCGGTTCCGAGCGTTTCGGCATGCGCAACGAAGATGTGTACCGCTGCCATGTCTGCCTGAGTATTCCCAGCAACCCGAAATTCGGCTCGCTGAATATTGGTGCGGCGCTGCAGGTGATTGCCTACGAATGGCGTCTGGCGCTGGGCGGGTTCAGCCAGCAAGCCGCCACCGCGCCCAGCACCCTGGCCGATGCGGGGCAGGTCGCTGGCATGCTGGGGCATCTGGAGCAGTCGCTGGTGCATCTGGGTTTTCTGGACCCTGCGGCGCCCAAGAAACTGATGCCCAGGCTCAATGCACTGTTCAACCGGGCGGATGTCACCCAAGAGGAAATCCATATTTTGCGCGGTATTGCCAAAGCCATCCTGCAGACAGAGCCTCCGCGCAGGGGATAGACTAGACGCATGTTTGCCCGCCTACGCTCCGATATCCAGTGCATTCTTGACCGCGACCCGGCTGCGCGCAGCACCTGGGAGGTGCTGACCTGTTATCCCGGTCTGCATGCAGTGGTCCTGCACCGTCTGGCGCACTGGTGCTGGACGCACGGACTCCAATGGCCCGGGCGGTTTATTTCCCATATCGCCCGCTTTTTCACGGGGATCGAAATCCATCCTGGCGCCAAGATCGGCCAGCGCGTGTTCTTTGACCATGCCATGGGCGTGGTCGTCGGCGAAACGGCCGAAATCGGCGATGGCTGCACGATTTACCAGGGCGTCACCCTGGGTGGAACCTCGTTGTACAAGGGCGTCAAACGCCACCCCACCCTGGGCAAAGACGTCGTGGTGAGTGCGGGTGCCAAGGTGCTGGGTGGATTTTTGGTGGGCGATGGTGCCAAGATCGGCAGCAATGCGGTGGTCATCAAGCCGGTGCCTGCCGGCGCCACCGCCGTGGGCATTCCGGCGCGCATCATTCCCAGCAAGAGCGGCGAGAGTGCCGATGTCACCACCGCGGAGCCCAAATTCACGGCCTATGGCATCACCCAGGAAGACGACCCGGTCAGCCAGGCACTGCGTGGGCTGATTGATTCAGCGTCGGGGCAGGAACATCAGATTGCGCTGCTGTGGAAGGCGGTCGAAGCCCTGTCCGTCAACCGCACAGAGCCGGAGTGCTGTGTGCCCACCGACGCCGCGCGCACCGAGTGCTTCGAGGCCGAGAAGCTCAATCAGCTGGTGGGGAAGTAAGGTCCACCCCCGTTGAGGCTCACTGCGTGTAGCCTCCTCCCCCTTGCAGGGGGCGACACCAGTGGCCTGGCATAGCCAGTTCCACGGTGTCCTTGGCCTAATTACTTGCTCCGGACAGCGTTTTTTGGCCGGAAGGCCTTGCAGACCTCGTCGTGGGTTTCCAGGTACGGGCCGCCAATGAGGTCGATGCAATAGGGCACTGCGGCAAAGATGCCGGGTACGATGGATTTGCCGTCTGCGTCTTTCAGCCCTTCAAGGGTTTCGGCAATCGACTTGGGCTGGCCCGGCAAATTGATGATCAGGCTCTGGTCGCGAATCACCGCCACCTGGCGCGACAGGATGCCGGTGGGCACAAACTTCAGGCTGATCTGGCGCATTTGTTCGCCAAATCCCGGCATTTCCTTGTGCGCCACGGCCAGCGTGGCTTCGGGCGTCACATCGCGCAGGGCAGGACCGGTGCCGCCGGTGGTCAGCACCAGGCTACAGCCTGCATCCACCAGTTCGATCAGCGTGGCGCTGATGCGCGCCTGCTCATCGGGAATCAGGCGCGGCTCGAACGTGATGGGGTTTTTCAGGGCCCGGGTCAGCCATTCCTGCAATGCCGGAAGCCCCTTGTCTTCGTAGACGCCGGTGGAAGCACGGTCGCTGATGGACACAATGCCGATCTTGACGCTGTCTTGGGGGTCAGTTGCCACGGTCACACCTCGTCCGGATCGTTGTAAGGGGCTTCTTCGCGGGGCTGCTCACCTTCTGCATGTTCCAGCAGGGTGCTGCGCACCAGTTGAAAGATCTCGCGGTAGGCGCGGCCATGGCGCAATGCCTCGCCGGGCTTTTCGGGCTTGGCATCTTTGCGGGCCTGGCGCACCAGCGCGCGCAGTTGCTGGCTGTCGGTGGCCGGGCTGATATTGAGCCACTGCCCAACAGCGTCGTCATCGGTAATCAGGCGGTCGCGCCATTGCTCGGCCTGGTGCAGGGCCAGGGTTTCCTGGGCTGAGGGCATGTGCTGCTCTTCCAGCATGGCGCGGATTTCGTCGAGTTTGGCGGGTTCGAGCTTGCGCATGAGTTTGCCAATGAACTGCATCTGGCGGCGCTTGCCTTCGAAGTTGGTGATGCGCTTGGCCTCAAGCACACCGTCCACCAGCTTGTCGGGCAGTTCCAGTTTGGTCATCAGGTCGGTGCGCAGGGTGAGCAGGTCTTCGCCCAGTTTCTGCAGCTCGGTGCTTTCGCGTTTCAGGTCCGTGCGGCTGAGCTCATCGGTGCCCTTGAGCTCGCGTTTGTATTCCAGGTCGAGGGGGCTGCCTTCGGCGACGAATTGGCCCCTGACGAAATAGCCTTTTTTAAGTTTGCGTGACATAGCCAAGTATCATAGCCTTCGCCATGAAGAAACCCCAAGCCTCCCTCTCCCGCACCACTTCCACCAAAGCCGCAGACAGCGGATTTGCCTATAGCCGCCCTTTTTTCGAGTCGCTGGTGGACACCGCGCTGGATGAGGCGAAAAAGCTCGGAGCCACGGATTGTGGTGCCGAAGTATCCGAAGGCTGCGGCCTGAGCGTGTCGGTGCGCAATGGCGAGCTGGAGAATGTGGAGCGCAACCGCGACAAGTCGCTGGGCGTGACGGTGTACCTGGGCCATCGCCGTGGCAACGCCAGCACGTCGGACTTTTCGCCCGCAGCGATTGCGCAA
>CAUJJV010000003.1 GCA_963205375.1 Pseudomonadota bacterium | reverse complement strand
CCGATCCAGCTCGACTACCGTCTGGAGAAAACTCCTGGGCAAGGCGCTGGCTGGCGCATCTACAACCTCAATGTACTGGGCGTGTGGTTGGTGGAAACCTACAAGAGCCAGTTTTCTCAGGAAATCAATGCCAAGGGTCTGGATGGGTTGATCCTCTCGCTGTCCGACCGCAACAAGGCCAATGCCAAGAAAGGCTGACATGCTGAGTTTGCCTCCTACCCTGACCCATGCGGACGCTACAGCCTGCCTTGACACCCTGACCACGGGGCTCAAGCAGGAGTCTGCGGCCCAGGTCGTGGTCGATGCAGCGCTGCTGCGCAGCTTCGATTCGTCTGCGCTGGCTGTTTTGCTGGAATTTCGGCGCGAATGTGCACGTGCTGGCAAGCGCTTTGTTGTACAGGGCTTGCCCCAGCGTTTGCGTGATCTCGCCGCTTTGTACGGAATTGAAGGCCTGTTGACCGGCGCCTGAACGCCACCGCGTAAAATGGTGGGCTCCCATGTCCGCCATCTCCTTCCAATCTGTTTCCAAAGCCTATCCGTCTCCGCGCGGACCCCAGGGCGCTACATTTCTCGCACTCGATGGCGTCAGCCTGGAGGTAGCCGAGGGTGAGTTCTTTGGCCTGCTGGGCCCCAATGGCGCTGGCAAAACTACCATGATCAGCATCCTGGCCGGATTGACCCGAGCCACCAGCGGTCGCGTGACCGTCATGGGCAGCGATGTGCAGGCAGACTACGCTCAAGCCCGCCGCAAACTTGGCGTGGTGCCGCAGGAACTGGTGTTTGATCCCTTTTTCAATGTGCGCGAGGCGCTGCGCTTCCAGTCTGGCTATTTCGGAATCAAAAACAACGATGCCTGGATTGACGAGCTGCTGGAGAGTCTGGGGCTGACCGACAAGGCCAATGCCAACATGCGTCAGTTGTCGGGTGGCATGAAGCGCCGTGTACTGGTGGCACAGGCGCTGGTGCACAAGCCGCCCGTGATTGTTCTGGACGAGCCCACTGCCGGTGTCGATGTGGAGTTGCGCCAGACCCTGTGGCAGTTCATCGCCAAGCTCAACAAGCAGGGCCATACCGTGCTACTGACCACGCACTACCTGGAAGAGGCCGAAGCCCTGTGCAGTCGCATTGCGATGCTCAAGACTGGACGGATCGTGGCCCTGGACCAGACCAGTGCGCTTCTCAAGGCCGCCAGCAGCAATGTGCTGCGCTTCAAGACCGCTGACACCCTGCCGGACGCGCTGGCTTCCCGGGCCCGCATCACTGGGCGCATTGTGCAGTTGCCGGCCCACAATGCGCTGGAGATAGAACAATACCTGGCGGCCGTGCGCGAAGCCGGTGTCAGCGTGGAGGACGTGGAAATTCGCAAGGCCGATCTGGAAGACGTGTTCATCGACGTGATGAAGGCAGCAGGGGAGTCCATATGACCGGCTGGCAGATGCTTTTGTACAAGGAAGTGTTGCGTTTCTGGAAGGTCAGCTTCCAGACGGTGGCTGCACCGGTGTTGACCGCAGTGCTGTACCTGATGATTTTTGGCCATGTGCTCGAAGACCACGTCAGGATCTATGACAGCATCAGCTACACCGCGTTTCTGGTGCCCGGTCTGGTGATGATGAGCATTTTGCAGAATGCGTTTGCCAACAGTTCATCCTCGCTCATCCAGAGCAAGATCATGGGCAATATGGTGTTCCTGCTGCTCACCCCGCTGTCACACTGGCACTGGTTTATCGCCTATGTGGGCTCTTCCATTGCGCGCGGTCTGGTAGTGGGTGGCGGTGTGTTTCTGGTTACGGTCTGGTTCATCCATCTTACGTTTGTGGCACCCCTGTGGATACTGGTGTTTGCCATCCTGGGCGCAGCTTTGCTGGGAACGCTGGGATTGATTGCCGGCTTGTGGGCGGAGAAATTCGACCAGCTGGCGGCGTTCCAGAATTTCATCATCATGCCCATGACGTTTTTAAGTGGTGTGTTCTATTCCATCGGCTCACTGCCTGCTTTCTGGCAGCGTGCCAGCCACCTCAATCCGTTTTTTTACATGATTGATGGCTTTCGCTATGGTTTCTTTGGCGTCAGTGATGCATCTCCGTGGCTCAGCCTGGCCATCGTAGGCCTGGCATTTCTGATTGCTGCCGCTTTGGCTGTTCACTTGCTGCGCATTGGCTACAAAATCCGCAGCTGACCCCCCTATCCACTCCCATGACCGCTGAACAACTTCAACAACTCATCTCCGCTGGCCTGCCCTGCGACGTTTGCCAGCTCGAAGGCGATGGCCGCCACTGGTATGCCACCATCGTGTCGAGCGCCTTTGAAGGCAAGCGCCCCATACAGCGCCACCAGCAGGTGTATGCCACGCTGGGCAGCCGCATGCACACCGATGAAGTGCATGCGCTGTCGATGAAAACATTCACTCCGGCCGAATGGGCCAAGCAAGGCGCTTAAATGGACAAATTACGCATTCGTGGCGGTCGTCCGCTCCATGGTGAGGTGCTGATTTCAGGCGCAAAAAACGCTGCCCTGCCGGAAATGTGTGCCACGCTGCTGACCGATGAGCCTGTGCACCTGCTCAACGTGCCACGTCTGCAGGATGTGGCCACCATGCGCCGCTTGCTCGACAACATGGGCGTGCGCACTGAAACCCGTGGTGAGCGCGGTGGCATTACGTTCCACGCAGCCGATCCGATCAAACCCGAGGCTCCTTACGAGCTGGTCAAGACCATGCGCGCGTCGGTGCTGGCGCTAGGCCCCTTGCTGGCCCGCTTTGGCCATGCTACGGTGTCCTTGCCCGGTGGCTGCGCCATTGGCTCGCGACCTGTGGACCAGCACCTCAAGGGCCTGACCGCCATGGGCGCTGAGATTGCGGTAGAGCACGGTTATATGGTCGCCAAATTGCCGCAGGGCCGTACGCGCCTCAAAGGTGCGCGTATTGCCACCGACATGGTGACCGTGACCGGCACCGAGAACTTCCTGATGGCCGCTGCGCTGGCCGAAGGCGAGACCATCCTGGAAAACGCTGCGCAAGAGCCCGAGATTCCCGATCTGGCCGAAATGCTGATCCAGATGGGTGCCAGGATTGAAGGCCATGGAACCAGCCGCATCCGCATCCAGGGGGTGGAAAAACTGCATGGCTGCACCCACCAGGTGGTGGCAGACCGCATCGAGACTGGTACCTTCCTGTGCGCCGTCGCCGCCACCGGGGGTGACGTGGTGCTCAAGCATGGGCGTGCCGACCATCTGGATGCGGTGATCGACAAGCTGCGCGACGCCGGTGTGACTGTCACGGCGGTGGATGGCGGCATCCGGGTGCAAGCCCAGGGACCGGCCTACCAATACCTCAAGGCCCAAACCTTCCGTACCACCGAGTACCCGGGGTTTCCCACTGACATGCAGGCGCAGTTCATGGCGCTCAACTGCATTGCACAAGGGACCAGCAAGGTGACCGAGACGATCTTCGAGAACCGCTTCATGCACGTCAACGAACTGGTGCGCCTGGGTGCGCACATCCAGATCGACGGCAAGATCGCAGTGATTGAAGGTGTGCAACAACTCTCCGGTGCTGCAGTCATGGCCACCGATCTGCGTGCGTCGGCCAGCCTGGTGATTGCCGGTCTGGTGGCTGACGGTGAAACCGTGGTGGACCGTATCTACCACCTGGACCGTGGCTACGACCAGATGGAGGCCAAGCTGCGTGGCATTGGCGCCGATATCGAGCGTATTAAATGAGTACCGACATGATCACTCTCGCCCTGTCCAAAGGCCGTATCTTTGAAGAAACCCTGCCGTTGCTCAAGGCCGCGGGTATTGAGGTGCTGGACGACCCCGAGAAATCCCGCAAGCTGATTCTCGATACCAACCAGCCCAATGTGCGCGTGCTGGTGGTGCGTGCCACCGATGTGCCCACCTATGTGCAGTACGGCGGTGCCGATCTGGGCATTACCGGCAAGGACACACTGCTGGAGCACGGCAGCCAGGGCTTGTACCAGCCGCTGGATTTGCGAATAGCCAAGTGCCGCATCAGCGTGGCGGTGCGTGCAGATTTTGATTACGCTTCCGCAGTGAAGCAGGGCTCTCGCCTGACTGTGGCCACCAAATACGTGGCCATTGCACGCGAGTTTTTTGCCTCCAAGGGCGTGCACGTGGATTTGATCAAGCTCTACGGCAGCATGGAGCTGGCCCCGCTGGTGGGTATGGCCGATGCCATCGTGGACCTGGTGTCTACCGGCAACACACTCAAAGCCAACCACCTGGTCGAAGTCGAACGCATCATGGACATCAGCTCGCGGCTGGTGGTCAACCAGGCCGCACTCAAGCTCAAGCAGGAACCTATCCGCAAGATCATCGATGCCTTTGCGAGCGCGGTGGGGCAAGAGGCCTGAGCCACACGGACCATCACGATCCCGACCATGTCAATTTTTGACACCACCATGGCCTTTGGGAGTCTGGGCTTGCCGCCTGGGGATGACCAGGCGCAGCGCGAAGTGGATGCCTTCCTGATCGTGGTGCTGGGTTCTAAGCCCGGGCAGCGCTACGCACTCACGGATCCTTCCATGCGCCTGGGGCGTGACAGCATGGCGGACCTCATCATTGACGACCCCGGTGTGTCGCGGCGGCAGGCGGTCATCGAGTCGTGCGGTGACAGTGTCCGGTGGATTGATGGCGCGTCGACCAACGGCACCTACATTAACGATGTCAAGCTGCAGGGTGGTCAAACCATCACTTTGCAACGGGGGGACCGGATCCGCATTGGGGCGACCGAATTGAAGTACCTACCGCGTGGCGACGCCGAGGCGTACTACACGCAAGCGTTGGAATCACGGGCCCAACTGGACACCCTGACCCAGATTTTCAACAAGGGGCACTTGCTAGAAGCGCTGGAATTGCAGTTTGCACGCGCGCGGGCCAATGCCAGCGAATTGGGCTTGCTGGTGATTGATCTGGACAATTTCAAGCGGATCAACGATGCGCTCGGGCACGATGTCGGTGACCAGGTGCTGGTGTTCACTGCGCGTGTTTTGAGGGCGGTTGTCCAATGTCCAGGTGCCGTGGTAGTGCGTTTTGGTGGTGAAGAGTTTGTTGCGCTGTTGCCGGGATGTGGCCGTGCCGAGGCCGCCAGCATTGCCGAAGCGGTACGCGCGGCCATGGACCATGAAGCGGTCACTGTCAACGGCAAACCGGTGCGTGTGACAACCAGCATTGGTGTGACGGGCATGGATCCCGCCATGGGCAGTGCCCTGGAGTTGTTCCGGTCTGCGGACCAGGCGGTGTATCGCGCCAAGAATGCTGGCCGCAACCGTGTAGAAGCCGCGTAGCTTTATATATTTCAGAATCCGACACCATGAATTTCACA
>CAUJJV010000002.1 GCA_963205375.1 Pseudomonadota bacterium | reverse complement strand
GATTTCCTGCGCAATCTGCGCGATGATTTTCTGCATAAACGGGGGAATATGAAAGCGAAAGAATCTATATTTCAACGGCTGGCCCTGTGGCGGTATCCAGCGCTATCCGAGCGCGAGAGTGTGCCACACAAAGCAACGGACAATCACTACCCGTAAGGTCCAGTCGTGGAGCAGCCGAACGGATCAAATCTGGTAAGGTAAAGCTGCCCGTTTTTATCTACTGACCAGACACAGAAAATCATGGCACAACTACAAACCGAGTCCGGCTTGCTGCATCAACTTTCGATCAAAACCAAACTATTCCTGCTGGCCAGTACGGGGGCCCTTGTCTTGGTGTTGATGGCGGGGTACCTGCTATGGCAGCAATACCAGAGCAGCTACGAGAGCCGCCGGATTTCCATTCGCCAGAATGTGGAGGTTGCCGCTTCCATCGTTGACTGGGCCTACCAGCAGGAGGTCAGTGGTCAGATCAGCCGGGAACAGGCACAGGCCATGGCAAGCAAAGCCGTTAACGATGCCCGCTATTCAGGAAAAGAGTATTTCTGGATCAATGGCATGGATGTCAAACTTATTACACATCCATTTCGTCCCGACCTCAATGGCAAGGATGTCAGCGGGATCAAGGACCCGCAAGGCAATGCTGTGTTCGTCGCATTTGTGAATACGGTTCGCAAGGATGGCGCGGGTTACCTGAGCTATCTCTGGCCCAAGCCCGGAGAGGAGAAGCCGGTGGAAAAGGTGTCGTACGTTGTCGGCTTCAAACCCTGGGGTTGGGTAATCGGATCCGGCCTGTACATGGACGACCTGCGGACAGCCTTTCTGGATAGTCTGGGCAAAGCAGCCGCTGCGATTTTCGCCGCGGTGGCCCTGACAGTGGTGATGGCAATGGCTATTGGCCGCAGCATTATCCGTCCGCTGCAGCGGGCGGTAAGCGTCGCGCAATCGGTGTCACAAGGCAGACTGGAGAACGACACGTTCACCACCTCGACCGATGAAACCGGGCAACTGTTGGCTGCGATGGGTGAAATGCAGGCAACTTTGCTCAGCTTCAATGCGGCACAGCATGAGATGGCGCACCAGCACAATGACCTGGGCGCAATCAGCCATCAGTTGCCTGCCAGCCAGTTTGCGGGCGCATTCCGGGATATGGCAACCCATTTCAACAGCGTAGTCAACGCGCAAGCGGCCATGAATACCCGTCTGGTCGAGTTGATAGGGCAGTATGTCCAGGGCGATTTCTCCGAGCAGATGCCATCCCTTCCGGGTGAAAAGCGCAAAGTAACCGAGGCTGCAAACGCTGCGCGTGAACAGTTGATGACCGCGGACATCGCCGCACGCTACAACGCTGGTATCAAGGCTGCGCTGGACAACGTCAGTCTGCCGGTGCGTATCGCCTCCGATGATGGCACCATCGTGTATATCAACCACGCTCTGCGTGATGTGCTCAAGAAATACGAGGCCGGCTTCCGCAAGCAGATTCCTGGCTTTGACCCCGACAAAGTGCTGGGTGGCAATTTGGCCATGTTCTATGCGGAACCGGAGGAGGCGTTGTTGCGCTTGAGCAAGCTCACCGGCACGGCGCGTTCACGGATGGAACTGGGGGGACGGATGTACGATCTGACTACCAACGCAGTGTTCACAGAGTCCGGCGTACGCATGGGCACCATTGGCCAATGGATGGACGTTACCGACCAACTGGCAACCGAAAAGGAGATTGATGCGTTGGTGCAGGCTGCTGCCCTGGGCGAATTCAGCCAGCGTCTGACGCTCGACGGGAAAAACGGCTTTTTTGCCAACCTGTCCACCGGAATGAACCAGTTGATGGACACCAGTGAACAGGGACTGACTGACGTCGCCGGTTTGCTGGCTGCATTTGCCGAGGGTGACCTCACCCACCGCATTCAGCGTGACTACGCCGGCCTGTTTGGAAAGGTCAAGGAAAGTGCCAACTCCACTGCGGATAACCTGACCCGGGTACTGGGTGAGGTACGCGCTGCGGCCGATGCGCTGACAGGGGCAGCCGGTCAGGTTAGTGCCACGGCGCAGTCACTGAGTCAGGCAGCCAGCGAGCAGGCCGCCAGTGTGGAAGAGACCACCGCGCAAATGGACTCCATGTCGGCTTCTGTTACCCAGAACAGTGACAACGCCAGGGTGACAGATGGCATGGCCACCAAAGCCAGCCGAGAGGCCGTCGACGGTGGTGCGGCCGTTAGCCAGACCGTCGCTGCCATGAAACAGATTGCCGGCAAGATTGGCATCGTGGACGATATTGCCTACCAAACCAATCTGCTCGCACTCAACGCAGCCATTGAAGCAGCTCGTGCGGGGGAGCATGGCAAGGGCTTTGCCGTGGTGGCAGCCGAAGTGCGCAAGTTAGCCGAGCGCAGTCAGGAGGCTGCGAAGGAAATCGGAGAGTTGGCCTCGCGCAGTGTTTCCACTGCCGAGCGTGCTGGCAAATTACTGGACGAAATTGTGCCCAGTATTCAAAAGACCAGTGAGCTGGTGCAGGAAATTGCTGCTGCCAGCTCGGAACAAAGTGAATCTGTGGTGCAGATAGGCGGGGCCATGGGACAACTCACCAAAGCCACCCAACAAAACGCCTCTGCCTCAGAGGAGTTGGCTGCAACCAGCGAGGAGCTTTCCGGTCAGGCCGAACAACTCCAGGCCAGTGTTGCCTTCTTCAAGACCGGACAGCAGATAGAACCAGTACGCGCTCGTCTGGTGCCCCCTATCGTGAGAAAACGGTCGCAAAATCTACTCGCTGCGTCGCCGCAATTGCAGGTACGTACGGTGGAAAGTAACTTCCGGCCATACTGAACTGGTCGGTCGGTTTTCGTTCTGGATGCAGGCTTTTTACAGCGACCAGTTTGTGCTGCCCCTCCCCGAGGGGCACCGTTTTCCTATGGCCAAGTACCGCCTGTTGCGCGACCGGCTGGCGGCAGAACTGCCACAGGTTCAGCTAGTCCAGGCGCCTGCGGCTACCGATGGCGAACTGGCCTTGGCCCATACCCCGGCCTATATCGACGCGATTGCCACAGGCACTGTGGCCCCGGCCGTGATGCGCGAAATCGGCTTCCCCTGGAGCCCGGCCATGGCGGAGCGCGCCAGGCGCTCGGTGGGCGCCACGCTGGCAGCAGCCCGCGTGGCCATGGTGGACGGCATTGCCGCCAACCTGGCCGGGGGTACCCACCATGCCTATGCCGACAAGGGCGGAGGTTTTTGTGTGTTCAACGATGTGGCGGTCACCGCCCGGGTGATGCAGGCCGAATGGAGCCGTCTGCACGCAGCGCGGCGCCCTGCCCTGCAGGTGGCGGTGATCGACCTGGATGTGCACCAGGGCAACGGCACCGCACACATCTTTCGCAACGACCCCAGCGTTTTCACCCTCTCGCTGCACGGTGACAAGAACTTTCCGTTTCGCAAGGAGGCCGGCGATCTGGACGTGGCCCTGGCTGACGGCTGCGGGGATGTGGAATACCTGGCGGCCCTGGAACACGCACTCGAAACACTGGAGCAGCGCTGTGCACCCGGTCTGGTGCTGTACCTGGCCGGTGCCGATCCGCACGAAGGGGACCGCCTGGGCCGCCTCAAGCTCACGTTCGAGGGCCTGCAGGCCCGCGACCGCCGGGTGATGGACTGGTGCTACACGCGCCGCATTCCGGTGGTGTTTGTCATGGCAGGCGGCTACGGCGTGGACATTGCCACCACGGTGCAGGCACAACGCAACACGTACCAGGTTGCGGTGGAATACGCTGCTTCGTGGTGTCGAAGCACTCCCAGTCCGATTGGCAACGCCTGAACCGTAGGCGACGTTCATCACACGTGCCAGAGGAAATAATTGCTAATTACGAAACAAATCGTTGCGTGAACTGCTATTTTTCTATTGATTCCGAAATACTAAAGTTCATCCCATCGACGAGACGGAACCTTAAAACGCCCCTTCGATACTGCCAGAGCAGCCCACGGGTTGCCTTGGCGGGATCTTCAACTTGGAAAGGAATCTCATCATGAAAAAGAC
>CAUJJV010000001.1 GCA_963205375.1 Pseudomonadota bacterium | reverse complement strand
CACTTACACGATGGAATTCAAGCATTACGCGGAAGCCCCGCGCAATGTGTCTGAAGCCATCATGGCTGCGCGCGCCAAGTAATCTCAAGTTGTCTGCGACGGTGTGCCGCCCTGTTCCCGTGCGGGGCGAATCAGCGACATCGTGCAAACATTAAACCAATACACGGGAATTAGCTCTTTCTAAGGATTGAAAATGGGAAAAGAAAAATTCACACGTACCAAGCCCCACGTCAATGTGGGCACGATTGGCCACGTTGACCACGGTAAAACCACCCTGACAGCCGCTATCACTACCGTGCTGGCAGCCAAGTTCGGTGGCTCTGCCAAGGCGTACGACCAGATCGACGCAGCGCCTGAAGAAAAAGCGCGTGGTATCACGATCAACACCGCCCACGTCGAATACGAAACCGCCAACCGCCACTATGCACACGTGGACTGCCCCGGACACGCCGACTATGTGAAGAACATGATCACCGGCGCTGCTCAGATGGACGGCGCGATCCTGGTTTGCTCCGCTGCTGACGGCCCCATGCCCCAGACCCGTGAGCACATCCTGCTGGCCCGCCAGGTGGGTGTTCCCTACATCATCGTGTTCCTGAACAAGTGCGACATGGTGGACGACGCTGAACTGCTCGAACTCGTCGAAATGGAAGTGCGCGAACTCCTCGACAAGTACGAATTCCCTGGCGACAAGACCCCCATCATCCACGGCTCTGCCAAGCTCGCCATGGAAGGCGACAAGGGTCCTCTGGGCGAAGAGGCCATCATGAAACTGGCTGACGCGCTGGACACTTACATCCCCCTGCCCGAGCGTGCAGTTGACGGCGCATTCCTGATGCCCGTGGAAGACGTATTCTCCATCTCCGGTCGTGGTACCGTGGTGACCGGTCGCGTTGAGCGCGGCATCGTCAAGGTCGGCGAAGAAATCGAAATCGTCGGTATCAAGCCCACCCTCAAGACCACCTGCACCGGCGTGGAAATGTTCCGCAAGCTGCTGGATCAAGGCCAGGCTGGCGACAACGTCGGTATCCTGCTGCGCGGCACCAAGCGTGAAGAAGTCGAGCGCGGCCAGGTGCTGTGCAAGCCCGGCTCCATCAAGCCCCACACCCATTTCACGGGCGAAGTCTACGTTTTGTCCAAGGCTGCGGGCGGCCGCCACCCTCCCTTCGTCATCAACTACCGCCCCCAGGTCTACTTCCGTACCACGGACGTGACTGGTGCGATCGAGTTGCCCGAAGGCAAGGAAATGGTGATGCCTGGTGACAACGTCTCCATCACCGTCAAGCTGATCAACCCCATCGCCATGGAAGAAGGCCTGCGCTTCGCTATCCGCGAAGGTGGTCGTACCGTCGGCGCCGGTGTGGTTGCAAAAATCATCGCGTAAGGAAATTGCCATAGGGGTATAGCTCAATTGGCAGAGCGTCGGTCTCCAAAACCGAAGGTTGTAGGTTCGATTCCTACTGCCCCTGCCACCAGGCTTGGATAAAAGGTGGCAATCAAGCCCGCTACGCCGTAGCGGGCTTCAGCGTCTTAAGGTCGCTGAAATTGAAGTGAAGAAAAACCGCGCGAAACACAGAAAATATGGCCACGACACAAGTTCAAACCGTCAACACAGGGGCAGAAAAGGCCAAGCTGGCTGCTTCCGCTGTTTTGGTGGTGGCTGCGCTGGCAGCGTTTTACCTCCTGGGCAAGCAAGGGGCGCTGGTGCAGTGGGCTGCGTTGTTGCTGGGATTGGCTGCTGCAGTAGCCTTGTTCTTCACGTCGGAGTCGGGTCGTCAGCTGGTGGCGTTCGGTCGCGATGCCTGGCGCGAAGTCAAAAAGGTGGTTTGGCCTGCCCGTAAAGAGGCAATCCAGATCACTGCGTATGTGTTCGGTTTTGTGCTGATCATGGCTCTGTTCTTGTGGCTGACAGACAAGACGCTTGAGTGGCTCTTTTACGATTTGATTCTGGGGTGGAAAAAATAATGACTGATGTTGTAGCAAGCCCCTCTGCCGAGTTGCCCGCCGCAACTTCGACCAACCCCGATCTGCGCTGGTATGTAGTGCATGCCTATTCCGGCATGGAGAAGGCTGTTGAGCGCAACATCCTGGAGCGCATTGCACGCTCCGGCATGGAAAATAAATTTGGCCGCATCCTTGTGCCCATGGAAGAGGTGGTTGAGGTTAAAAATGGCCAAAAACGGACCACTGAGCGCAAATTTTTCCCTGGTTACGTACTGGTGGAAATGGTCATGGACGATGACACTTGGCATCTGGTCAAGCACACCAACAAGGTGACTGGTTTTGTGGGTGGTGCAAAGAACCGCCCCGCCCCCATCTCGGAAGCCGAGGTGATGAAGATCGTGAACCAGATGCAAGAAGGCACCGACAAGCCGCGTCACAAGGTCGAATTTGTGGTTGGCGAGTATGTTCGTGTCAAGGAAGGCCCTTTTACCGACTTCAATGGTTCGGTGGAAGACGTCAACTACGAGAAGAGTAAGGTGCGCGTGTCTGTGACCATTTTTGGTCGTGCGACACCAGTCGAGCTCGAGTTTTCTCAAATCGAGAAGACCTGAAGGTTTTGCGTTCGCATTTTTCAACTCGGTGCGAGCGGTTTTTGTAGAGTTGCTTACCCCGGGGAGCTGTGGTCTGAGTGGTTCAGGTCCAAAGCGCTATTACCCGTAAGGAGAAATCATGGCGAAGAAAATCGTTGGTTTCATCAAGCTGCAAGTGCCAGCTGGTAAAGCCAATCCATCCCCCCCTATTGGCCCGGCTCTGGGTCAGCGCGGCCTGAACATCATGGAATTCTGCAAGGCATTCAATGCACAGACCCAAGGTGTCGAGCCCGGACTGCCATTGCCTGTGGTGATCACGGCATTTGCGGACAAGAGCTTTACCTTCATCATCAAGACCCCGCCTGCGACGGTTTTGATCAAGAAGGCAATCAAGCTGGACAAGGGTTCCGCACGTCCTCACATGGACAAGGTCGGCAAGATCACCCGCGCTCAGCTGGAAGAAATCGCCAAGACCAAGATGAAAGACATGAACGCAGCCGATCTGGATGCCGCTGTTCGTACCATCGCTGGTTCTGCCCGCTCCATGGGCGTGAATGTGGAGGGCGTGTAAATGTCCAAGCTCACCAAGAAACAAAAGACCCAAGTTGGCAAGATTGACAGCAACAAGCTGTACCCTTTGGGCGATGCGCTCGGACTGGTGAAAGAATTCGCCAACGCCAAGTTTGATGAGTCCATCGACGTGGCAGTGCAGCTCGGCATTGATGCCAAGAAGTCTGACCAGGTGGTGCGTGGTGCTGTCGTGTTGCCCAATGGCACCGGCAAGACCAAGCGCGTGGCTGTGTTTGCCCAGGGTGCCAAGGCTGAAGAAGCCAAGGCTGCTGGCGCTGACGTAGTCGGTATGGATGACTTGGCAGCCATGGTGAAGGCTGGTGACATGCCCTTCGACGTGGTGATTGCTGCTCCCGATGCCATGCGTATCGTCGGTACGCTGGGTCAAATTCTGGGCCCACGTGGTCTGATGCCTAACCCCAAGGTTGGCACCGTGACTCCCGATGTGGCTACGGCTGTGAAAAATGCCAAGGCTGGCCAGGTCCAGTTCCGTGTGGACAAAGCCGGTATCGTGCACAGCACCATTGGTCGTCGTTCTTTTGAATCCGACAAGCTGCAGGGTAACCTGGCGGCTCTGGTGGATGCACTGAACAAGGCCAAACCTGCTTCCAGCAAGGGCGTGTATTTGAGGAAAGTCGCTGTTTCGTCGACCATGGGTGTGGGTGTCCGCGTGGACATCCAGTCCATCGCGGCGTAATCGCAAAAATTGGACTATTCCCTCGGGTGTAGTCCGGTGTGGTGGGCTGTAGAAGCTGAAATGCAACTACAGGTCATCCAAGACCGTTGGTGTGCGAGCAATCGCACTTAATCATGGGGTCAGAAGGTTCGCCTGAAGACTCTGGCCAACGCAGATGGCGATCCCGCTGCAGATGGAATGTGAGTTCTGTTAACAGTTGGTCGCTGCAATGTGGAGCGTAAAAGCGGCATTTGCTGCCAAGCGCATTTAAAGGAGTAGACCTTGAGTCTGAATCGCAGTGAGAAAGAAGCGGTCATCAGTGATGTGACCGGCCTCGCCGCTAAAGCTCAAACGCTCGTGATCGCGGAATACCGCGGCATCACGGTTGCGGACATGACCAAATTGCGTGTTGCCGCCCGTAGCGCCGGTGTGACCCTGAGTGTGTTGAAAAACACCCTGGCTCGCCGTGCTGTGGCTGGTAGCAGCTTTGAAATCGTGTCGGACCAGATGACCGGTCCCCTGATCTACGGCTTTTCCGAAGACGCAGTAGCTGCCGCCAAGGTGGTGGCCGAGTTCGCGAAAACCAACGACAAGTTGGTGATCCGTGCTGGTGCGTACGGCGGTAAGGCTTTGGACGTGAACGGCGTTAAACAGCTCGCAAGCATCCCTTCCAAGGAAGTGTTGTTGGCGCAGTTGCTGGGCTTGATGCAATCCCCCATTTCGCGTACAGCCCGTGTGCTGGCCGCATTGGCGGAGCAACGTGGCGCTGGCGCAGCAGAAGCTGCACCCGCAGAGGCAGTTCCAGCGTAATTGCTGTCTGTCTGTAGTAACCAATATTGTTAGGAAATCAAAATGGCATTCGATAAAGACGCATTTTTGACCGCGCTGGACAGCATGACGGTCATGGAACTCAACGACCTGGTGAAAGCCATCGAAGAGAAATTTGGCGTGAGCGCAGCTGCTATGGCTGCTCCCGCTGCTGCTGGTGCTGGCGCTGGCGCTGCCGCCGCTGAAGAGAAGACCGAATTCAACGTGATGCTGATGGAAGCTGGCGCCAACAAGGTGTCCGTCATCAAGGCTGTGCGTGAAATCACCGGTCTGGGTCTGAAAGAAGCCAAGGATCTGGTGGACGGCGCTCCCAAGGCTGTCAAGGAAGGCATTGCCAAGGCTGACGCTGAAGCTGCCAAGAAGAAGCTGGAAGAAGCTGGCGCCAAGGTCGAACTCAAGTAATCGACTTTTGCTCACAGGCTGGGGTGCTCCAAAAGGGCCCCCAGCCTTTGCTGCTTGTAAGAGCACACTAAAAAGCAGTGGCCCCACTGTTTTTTAGTGTCTTCTGATCCCGACTGCAGAAGATGCCTTGGTACGGGTTGCGTGCAATGCGCAACCGTCTGCCAATGATTGGTAGTGGCCAATCACCAAGCCTGTTGAGAGTGACGCTCAACCGACAGTCGCCTAGGACCCCCAGGTTCCTTTAGTCTTTGCCCGGAGATCGAATGGCTTATACATACACTGAACGCAAGCGGATTCGCAAAAATTTCGGCAACCGCGATAGCGTGCTCGAAATCCCTTACCTGCTGCAGATGCAAAAAGATGCGTATACCGCATTCCTGCAAGCGGACGTAGCTCCCAAGAAGCGGACCGTCGAAGGCCTGCAGGCCGCTTTTGAAGCGGCTTTCCCGATCGTCTCGCACAACGGTTTCGTCGAGATGAAGTACCTTGAGTACAACCTGGCCAAGCCCGCGTTTGATGTGCGTGAGTGCCAGACCCGTGGGCTGACATTCGCCTCGGCCGTCCGTGCCAAAGTTCAGCTGATCATTTATGACCGTGAGTCCTCCACTTCGCAAAACAAGGTGGTCAAGGAAGTCAAGGAGCAGGAAGTCTACATGGGCGAAGTGCCCCTGATGACTGGCAAAGGCTCGTTCATCATCAACGGCACCGAGCGCGTGATCGTGTCTCAGCTGCACCGTTCCCCCGGCGTGTTCTTCGAGCACGACAAGGGCAAGACCCATAGCTCGGGCAAGCTGCTGTTCTCCGCACGCATCATCCCCTATCGCGGATCCTGGCTCGACTTCGAGTTCGATCCGAAGGACCTGCTGTATTTCCGCGTGGACCGTCGCCGCAAGATGCCGGTCACCATTCTGTTGCGCGCCATTGGCCTGAACAACGAATCCATCCTGGCGAACTTCTTTGTCAATGACAACTTCCGTCTGATGGACAGCGGTGGCCAAATGGAATTTGTGGCTGAGCGTCTGCGCGGCGAAGTGGCTCGCTTTGACATTACCGACAAGAGCGGCAAGGTCGTGGTTGCCAAAGACAAGCGCGTGACGGCTCGTCACACCCGCGAATTGGAGCAGTCCGGGACGACGCACATCAGTGTGCCCGAAGACTTCCTGATCGGCCGTGTGGTGGCCCGCAATGTGGTGGATGCTGACACTGGCGAGATCGTGGCAAAAGCCAACGAAGAAGTTACCGAAGCCCTGCTGAAGAAGCTGCGCACCGCTGGCATTCAGGACTTGGCGTGCATTTACACCAACGAACTGGACCAGGGCGCCTACATCTCGCAAACCCTGCGTACCGATGAAACGGCAGACGAGTTCGCCGCACGCGTCGCGATCTACCGCATGATGCGCCCTGGCGAGCCGCCAACAGAAGACGCGGTGCAGGCACTGTTCCAGCGCCTGTTCTACAACCCCGACACCTACGATCTGTCGCGCGTTGGCCGCATGAAGTTCAATGCCAAGATGGGTCGCTCGGAATCCACCGGCCCCATGGTACTGACCAACGAAGACATCCTGGCCGTGGTCAAGATTCTGGTGGACCTGCGCAATGGCCGCGGCGAAGTCGATGACATTGATCACCTGGGTAACCGCCGTGTTCGCTGCGTGGGTGAACTGGCCGAAAACCAGTATCGCACCGGTTTGGCACGGATTGAAAAAGCCGTGAAAGAGCGTCTGGGACAGGCCGAGCAAGAGCCGCTCATGCCCCACGACCTGATCAACAGCAAGCCTATTTCTGCCGCCCTGAAAGAGTTCTTCGGTGCATCGCAGTTGTCCCAGTTCATGGATCAGACCAACCCGTTGGCCGAAATCACCCACAAGCGCCGTGTATCGGCCCTTGGCCCAGGTGGTTTGACCCGCGAACGTGCTGGCTTTGAGGTGCGTGACGTGCACGTGACCCACTATGGTCGTGTGTGCCCCATTGAAACACCCGAAGGTCCCAACATTGGTCTGATCAACTCGCTGGCTCTGTACGCCCGTTTGAACGAATACGGTTTCATTGAAACCCCGTACCGTCGCGTGGTGGACAGCAAGGTGACCAACGACATCGATTACCTGTCTGCCATCGAAGAAGGCAAGTACGTGATTGCCCAGGCCAATGCGGCCTTGGACAAAGACGGCAAACTCACTGGCGATCTGGTTTCTGCCCGTGAAAAAGGCGAATCCATTCTGGTCGGTGCCGAGCGCGTCCAGTACATGGACGTGTCGCCT